>NZ_JAEIMH010000167.1:0-6281 GCF_016464295.1 Streptomyces sp. N35
GGCCCGGGGCCCCGGCTGCCCACCGGGCGGCCGCTCCGCGGGCCCCCGCCCCTCCCGTACGGCGACGGGCTCGCCCGACCGCCGGCTGCGGCGCCGCGACGGCCCCTTGGCGCCACCGCGCGACCGGTCGTCGTCGAACGGGATGACCTTGGCGTCCGCCATTGCCCTTACGCTCCTCAGTTGGCGCTCTGCGTCGGGTGCTTGCCGCTGTCCGCACCGCCCGTGAACGACAGTGCGCTGTCGGCGATCCGGTCGACCGCCCGGGCCAGGGCCTGGGGCGGCAGCAGCCCGGGCCCACGGCTGCTCGCGAAGTCCGCGAAGGCCTCCGCGGTGCTGTACTTCGGCCGGAATCCCAGTGTCTCGCGCATCTGCGCCGTCGAGACGACCCTGCCGTGCGTGAGCAGCCTCACCTGCTCCGGCGAGAAGTCCGTGAGCCCGACGGTCCGCAGCGCGGTGCCCGCCCAGGTGACCGCGGGGAGCAGCACGGGGACGGTCGGGCGGCCGAGCCGTCGCGAGCACTGCGAGAGCAGCAGGACGCCGTCACCGGCGACGTTGAAGGTGCCGCTGTTGAGCGTCCCGCGCACCGGCTCGTGCGAGGCGATCCGCAGCACCTCGATCACATCGTCCTCGTGCACGAACTGCAGCCGCGGGTCGTAGCCGAACACCGTCGGAAGCACCGGCAGCGAGAAGTACTCGGTGAGCGGGGTGTCCGCGGTCGGCCCGAGGATGTTCGCGAAGCGCAGCACGCAGACGGCCACATCGGGCCGGCGCCGCGCGAAGCCCCGCACATAGCCCTCGACCTCCACCGCGTCCTTGGCGAAACCGCCGCTGGGCAGCGACTTGGGCGGGGTGGTCTCGGTGAACACGGCCGGATCGCGCGGCGCCGAACCGTACACATTCGTCGAGGACTTGACCACGAGCCGCTTGACGGTGGGGGACTTCTGGCAGGCACCGAGCAGCTGCATCGTGCCGATGACGTTGGTCTCCTTGACCGAGCCCCGGCTGCCGCCGCCGAGCGCGGTGCCGCTGACGTCCATGTGCACCACGGTGTCGACGGAGTGCTCGGCCAGTACGCGGGCGATCGCGGACTGGCGGATGTCCGCCTGCACGAAGTCGGCGCCGCCCAGATGGTGCTCGGGGGACGCGGCGTCCACGGCGATCACCCGGTCCACCTCGGGGTCGCGCTGGATCCGCCGTACGAAACGACCGCCGAGCTGCCGGGCCACCCCGGTGACGAGCACGACCTTGCCCAAGATCAGCTCCTGCCTTCCCCGTAGAACCGCTCCTCGCCGCGCCTTGGCCACCGTATCGGGTGGGTGTTGCGCTGTGATGACCGCGCGGTGTGCGAAGTGCCCAACGACACAGACGGGTACCCAGCAAGGCCGGGAAAACGGCTGTGGCCCTCCCACCAAGACGGTGGGAGGGCCACAGAGCGCTGTTCCAGCGGTCGCTTACTTCTTGTTGCGACGCTGGACGCGAGTGCGCTTGAGCAGCTTGCGGTGCTTCTTCTTGGCCATCCGCTTACGCCGCTTCTTGATAACAGAGCCCACGACTACCCTCGCTCACTTCTCTTCACTCGGTGCGGGGCAGACTAGGCCCACACGACCTACGAGGGCCAAGCCTACCCGCCCGAGCTCGAAGCCCGTAATCGAGGTTCCGAAGGAGCCCCGATCAGGCCGTCTCCACCCCCACATAGGAATCGCGAAGATACTCGTGAACCGCGTTCTCCGGGACTCGGAAGGACCTCCCCACCCGGATCGCGGGCAGATGACCGCTGTGCACCAAGCGGTACACGGTCATCTTCGATACGCGCATCACCGAGGCGACTTCCGCCACGGTCAAGAACTGAACCTCCGACAGAGGCCTCTGGTCAGCAGCCATGACACACCTGAACCTTCCGCACGCGGACGGGCACCGGCTTCCCCTTCCGGTGACTCCTCGTCGCCACGCGCTCACTCCCCAGAGTAGGGGCGGGTGATGCGAGTGGGGAAGAGGTGCTGCAATCAGCCGCCTACTGTGACAGACCCGCCCGATTGAGTACGTAGCGAGTAAGCGGTCGGTAGTAATCAGACCGCACAGCGTCATCAAGCGGAACGGCGACGGACACGCGCCCCTCCGCCTCTCCGACGAACAGCGCGGGATCATCCGTATCTGCCAGGCCGATCGCCTCAATACCCAGCTGACCTGCACCGCAGACCCAGCCGTGGTCCCCGATGACCAGCCCCGGCAGTGGTCCGCCGGCGGCCGCGGCCGCCCCGAGCACGGTCCGAACCGGGAGCGGTGAGTGGGAATGTGCGCCCGGCTCACGCCCCGCGCCCTCCGCGTCGGCGTCGCGCACCAGCGCGACTCCTCGTACGTAATCAAGGTTGTACGTGCGTAGACCAAACCGAGTCGTTATGTCGACAGAGCAGCCCTGCGCAGGGGTGAGAACAGTACATCCAGCCGCCGAGAGAGCGTCTGCCAAGTCGCCGTAGAACCCGAGCAGTCGGTGCGGATGACCGGTCCCGATGAGCACCGGCTCACCACGCTCCGCAGCCGCCACGAGCCGGTCGGCGAAGGCCTCGAGGCCCGCGAGGGTCCGGTCGGGGTCGATGACGTCGGGCCCTTCGTGGTCCGACGGATCCGGCGACACCCCGCACTTGTCGGCCATCAGCGCCAGCAAGTCACGCGCACTCCAGGCCCATTCGGGATCGAGCCCGAGCAGCATTCTGGGGTCTCGGGCCGCGAACAGCCGATAGCTGTGCAGGGACTGTTCGCGCGAGGTGGCGACGGGACCGGCGAGCCGGGCCGCCAGGAGGTGTGCGCGTAAGGCGCCGGGGCTCAACACGCCTAGATGCTGGCGCACTTGAAGCCGCGAGAGCCTCAAAACCCAGTAAATGCCCCACAGTTGGGCTAACGCCGCGTACCCTCAGGGCAGCATTCCCCGCTGCGGGAACACGGCCCGGCGCGTGGCCAGAATCGTCTGGTCGAGCCGGTCCGCCGGGTCATAGCCCGCGGACCAGTCCAGCCATTTCGGCGTACGGCCGTCCGTCATCCGCTGCGGCGCCAACTGCCGCGTCCGAGCGAAGACTTCATGCTTCCACTCCTCGGGTACCTCGGCCGTCGGCTCGATCGGCCGGCCGGCGGCGATCGCCGTCAGATGGGTCCAGGAGCGCGGCACCACGTCCACGATCGCGTATCCCCCGCCCCCGAGCGCGAGCCACCGCCCGTCCGCGTGCTCGTGCGCCAGGTCGTGGCAGGCCTCCTGCACCATGCGCTGCGCATCGAGCGAGATCGCGAGATGCGCGAGCGGATCCTCGAAATGCGTATCGGCGCCGTGCTGCGTGACGAGCACCTGCGGCCGGAAGTCCTCGATCAGCTCGGGCACCACCGCGTGGAAGGCGCGCAGCCACCCCGCATCGCTCGTCCCGGCCGGCAGCGCCACATTCACCGCACCGCCCTCGCCGTCCCCGGCCCCGGTCTCCTCCGGCCAGCCGGTCTGCGGGAAGAGCGTCCGCGGGTGCTCGTGCAGCGAGATCGTCAGGACGCGCGGGTCCTCCCAGAAGGCCGCCTGCACCCCGTCCCCGTGGTGCACGTCCACATCGATGTACGCGACCCGCTCGGCGCCCAGCTCGAGCAGCCGCGCGATCGCCAGGGACGCGTCGTTGTAGATGCAGAACCCGGCCGCCGACCCCGGCATCGCATGGTGCAGCCCGCCCGCGAAGTTCACGGCATGGTCCGCCTCGCCCCGCCAGATCGCCTCGGCCGCGGCCACGGACTGCCCGGCGATCAGCGCGGAGGCCTCATGCATCCCCGCGAAGGCCGGATCATCGATGGTCCCGATCCCGTACGAGGTGTCGGCCGCACCCGGATCGGCCGACGCGTCCTTCACCGCCGCGATGTAGTCCTCGCGGTGCACAAGGCGCAGCGTCGAATCCCCAGCCGGCTGCGCGGCCACGACCTTCAGCTCCTCGTCCAGGCCGAAGGCGCCGATCAGCTTCCTGGTCAGGGCGAGCCGTACGGGGTCCATCGGGTGCTCGGGCCCGAAGTCGTACCCCGTGACTGCGTCATCCCACATCAACTGCGCGCGGCCGCTCATGCCCCTCACCGTATCGGTCGCCCTCGGGCGCGAAGGAGCGGGCGTAGAACAGCGTCAGGAGCACCAGCGCCATCGGCACCAGCATCGCCCCGCGGTAGCTCCACGCGTCCCCGAGAGCACCGACCAGCGGTGAACCGATCAGGAATCCCACGTAGTTGAAAATGTTGAGCCGCGCGATCGCGGTGTCCGAGGCCCCGGGGAACATCCGCCCGGCCGCCGCGAAGGTCTGGGGCACAAGGACACACAGCCCGAACCCGACCAGGGTGAACCCGGCGATCCCCATCCACGCCCCCTGCGCGGCAGCCACCACCACGAACCCGAGCGCGGCAAGCACCGTCCCGAACCGCACCACCGGCACAGCGCCGAACCGCCGGACCCCGAAGTCCCCCACGGCCCGCCCGAGCAGCGTCGTCACCATGTAGACGTTGTACGGAACGGTCGCCACCTCGTCCGAACTGCCGAGCACGTCCTCCAGATACTTCGCGCTCCAGTTGGAGACCGTCGAATCCCCGATATACGCGAAGGTCATCACCAGACACAGCGGCAGCAGCGCCTTGAACACCACCGGCTGCGCGGCCCCCTTGGCCCGCACCTGCTCCGCGGCGGTCCCGGCCCGCGCGTACCACCGGCTCCCGACCAGCGCGGCCGGCAGCAGCACCGCCACCACGGGCAGATACGAGACGAACAGCGAGAGATCCCAGTGCGCCCCGGCCCACGCGAGCGAGGCCCCGACGATCCCGCCCAGGCTGTACGCGGCGTGGAACCCGAGCATGATGCTCCGCCCGTACGCCCGCTGCAGACTCACCCCGATCATGTTCATCGAGGCGTCGAGCGCGCCGACGGCAAGCCCGAACGCCGCAAGCGACAGGGCCACTTCCCACAACTCGCTGCCGGCGCCGACCCCGAGCAGCGCGAGCAGCACAACCGGCTGGGACCACCGCAGCACAAGCCGCGGATCGATCCGCTTCACCAGATGCTCGGTGGCCACACTGCCGACCCCCGCGAGGATCGGCACAGCGGCGAGAAAAGCGGGCAGCAGCCCGTCGGATATCCCGTACCGGTCCTGGATCGCCGGGATACGGGTCACGAGCAGCGCAAAGGCCACGCCCTGCACGAAAAAGCTGAACGCCAGCGAAACCCTGCCCTGCCGCAACCGCGCATCTGTCATGGCCGCACAGCGTAGGCCCCCGGGCTACCCACGGGTAGATGATCAGCGCAGCAATTCGAGCAGCTGCCCCATGTCGAAGAAGTACGCGTTGGCCCCGGCCAGCCGCTCGGAGGACGTCATCGCCGTATACGCGTACACATCCATCCCCGCGGCCTGCGCGGCCTGCACCCCGAGCGGGCTGTCCTCCACGACGGCACACCGGTCCGGCGAGACCCCCATCCGCTCGGCGGCGTGGAGGAAAAGATCCGGCGCGGGCTTGCCCTTCCCGACATCCTCGGAGCTGAAAATCCACTCCTCCTCGAACCACTGGTCGAGTCCGGTCTTCCGGTGCCCTACGCGAATCCGCTCGTGACTCCCGGAAGAAGCCACACAGTACGAGACACCCTCGGCGGTGAGCTTCCCGAGCACGTCCTCGGCGCCGGCGACGGGCGTGAGCTCCCGCTCGAAAGCCGAGAACACCCGCTGATGCAGCGTCTCGTCGAAGTCGGCCGGCAGCTCCTGCCCGCTCCGCTCCCGCACGAGGTCATGCACACGGTGCACGGCGGCCCCCATGTAATCCCTGAGGGAGTCCTCGTACGTGGTGGGGTGCCCGAGCTCGCTCAGGTACTGGGCGAGGATGGTGTTGGAGATCGGCTCACTGTCCACGAGGACGCCGTCGTTGTCGAAGATGACCAGGTCGTAGCGCATACCTCGAACTGTAAACGGACACAACGCAGAAAAGCCTCAACCCCCGGACAATGTCCGGGGGTTGAGGCTTTATCAAATTTAGTTCGGCGGCGTCCTACTCTCCCACAGGGTCCCCCCTGCAGTACCATCGGCGCTGTGAGGCTTAGCTTCCGGGTTCGGAATGTAACCGGGCGTTTCCCTCACGCTATGACCACCGAAACACTATGAAATTCAGAACCGATGCCTCAACCATCCTGTGGCCCAGGACGGGAGACGTGTTGTTCATTATTTCAGAACCAACACAGTGGACGCGAGCAACTGAGGACAAGCCCTCGGCCTATTAGTACCGGTCAGCTCCACCCTTTACAG
>NZ_JAEIMH010000168.1:0-6026 GCF_016464295.1 Streptomyces sp. N35
ACCGGGGCCCCCCCGGCGCCGGCGGCACCCCTTGGGGGGACCGGTGCCATTGCCCGAACGCCCACGCCCCCCCCCCCGGCCCCGACCCACGACGAAACCGCACGCGCACAACGCACCGGCGGAAAGCCGCACCCGAAACCGCAACGCGCAGAACGCACCGACAGGCAGAAGCACACGAAACCGCACGCGAGCAGAACGCACCGGCAGGAAGCCGCGCCCGAAGCGGCCCTCACAACCAAGCCACAGGCGCAGCACGCACCCGGCCGACAGCCGCCCACGAAGCAGAACCCGAGACGCCCCGGCCGACAGCCGCACACGACAGCAGCACCCCGACCCAGGGGGCCTGGGGGCGAAAGCCACCAGCGGGGGTCCGGGGGCGGAGCCCCCGTGGGATCAACCCCTCAGCCCGCCGACGGGGCATCCCCCGGCTCAGCCTGCAGCTCATCCGTACACGGATACTCCCGCACCCCGGCCGACAGACAGCCAGACACGAAGCAGAACCCGAGACGCCCCAGCCGACAGCCGCACACGAAGCAGCCCCCAAGCCCGGGGGCCTGGGGGCGTAAGTCACCAGCGGAGGTCCGGGGGCGGAGACCCCGTGGCGTCAGCCCCTCAGCCCGGCAGCACTCCCGACGCCCGGTCCAAGAGGGGGAGGTCGTCCAGGGAGCCGCCCGAGGCGAGCGGGCCCGTGACCAGCGCCGAGCTCACCGGCTTGAAGTCGGCGAGCTGCGTACCCACCGCGTTGTCCAGCGGATCCACACCCGTACCCGCCAACGGATCGAGCCGAAGATCCCGCGCCGGACGGACCGCGAACCCCACCGCATCCGTGACCGCCTCGGCCGGACTCGCCGAGTCCACGTCACCCACCGGCGTACCGAGCCCGAGCGAGAGCGGCATCCCGAGCGCACTCGCCCCACCCGCGGACACCCCCAGCGCCACCCCGGCCACGGACGCGACGAGCCCTGCCCGGGCCACCGCCCCGCCACCCCGCCTCGGCGCCGCGTGCCGGGCTGTATTGCGTCGTACCAGTCGAGCCATGAGGTCACCTCGTGCGGTAATCGTGAGGCAACGCAGCGTAGTTGAGGTGTGAGGTGCGTTTCAAAGGACGTACGCCAGGATGAGCCGAACGGGCTCATGCCTCACACTGGTGTTCCGTGAGCTCCCACCCTCCGATACCCACCCGCGTCGTCCTGCTGTGCGGCCCCTCCGGCGGCGGCAAATCGCGCCTCGCGGCCCGCTCCGGTCTGCCGGTGCTGCGCCTCGACGACTTCTACAAAGAGGGCGACGACCCGACCCTGCCGGTCGTGGCGGGCGGCACGGACATCGACTGGGACGCCCCCGCCTCCTGGGACGCCGACATCGCCGTCGCGGCGATCGTCGAGCTCTGCCGTACGGGACGTACGCGCGTGCCCGTCTACGACCTCGCCACCAGCTCGCGCACGGGCGAGGAGTCGCTCGACATCGAGCGCACGCCCCTGTTCATCGCCGAGGGGGTCTTCGCGGCCGAGCTCGTCGACCGCTGCCGTGAGCTGGGCGTCCTCGCGGACGCGCTGTGTCTGCGCGGCCGGCCGTCCACCACGTTCCGACGTCGATTCCTCCGGGACCTGAAGGAAGGCCGCAAGTCCGTGCTCTTCCTCCTGCGCCGCGGCTGGCGCCTGATGCGCTCCGAACGCACGATCGTCGCCCGCCAGGTCGCCCTCGGCGCCCACGCCTGCAACAAGGAGGAGGCTCTGGGCCGCCTCGCCGCCGCGGCCGCCGGCCGATGCCGGAAGGCCCGTACGACGGCGACGTAAGACGGCAGGCAGCTCGGCAGACGGCAGGACGGCACGAAGGCAAGACGGCAGACGGCACGAGGGCAAGACGGCAAACAGCTCCGTAAAACGGCAAAGGGACCGGAAAAGACCCCCCGGCCTCTCCGGTCCCGCTGCCTTGCGGCTCCCCCACGTCCCCCGTGGGAGCCCCCCGCTTTCCCCGTTCCCCCCTTGCTCGCCCGTAGGTATCCCCCGATCCCGACGGGCTTTCCCGGGGCCTCTCGCGAGACCTCGGACCCCCACTCGGTCACCGCCTCCCCCCGGGGACGGCGACCGACAACTCGATGATGAAGCAGATGAAGCAGGTGAAGCGGCGGCTCAGGCGACCAGTTCGCCGAAGCACTCCTCCTGGTCACGGCCGAAGGCGAGGACCTCGTCCTCGCGCAGCCGGCGCAGCGAGCGCCAGATGCTGGACTTCACCGTGCCGACGCTGATGTCGAGGATGTCGGCGATCTCCGGGTCGGTGCGGCCCTCGTAGTAGCGCAGGACCAGCATCGTCCGCTGGAGTTCCGGCAGCCGGGCCAGCGCCTGCCACAGGACCGCGCGCAGCTCGGTGCCGCGCATCGCGTCCGTGTCACCGACCGTCTCCGGCAGCTCCTCGGTCGGGTACTCGTTCAGCTTGCGGCGGCGCCACGCGCTGATGTGCAGATTCGTCATGGTGCGGCGGAGATATCCCCCGACCGCGGCCTTGTCCGAGATCCGGTCCCAGGCCTTGTACGTGGAGAACAGCGCGCTCTGCAGCAGGTCCTCCGCCTCGAAACGGTCACCGGTGAGGTGGTAGGCGGTGGCGTACAGGGAGGCGCGGCGCTCCTGGACGTAGGCGGTGAACTCCGCTTCCGAGCAGGGCACCTGCTCCCCCGAGGCCTCCCTGTACGCGGCTCCCCCGTCAGTCACCCCGGACGCCGACGCCACGTCGACGACCGTCATGTAACCGGTGTGCTGACGTCCGGCACCACGAGCGCACCCCCGCCCGCTCACGGCGCCGGACTTCTCAAGCCCCCCGTTGCCGGACTTCGCGACATCGTGCAGACGCGTGACAACTGCGCTTGTGCTGGTGCTGTGCAGCGTGTTCATCTCGCGCCCCCCGTCGTGGAGTCCGTTTTCTTGCCGGGCTTGCCGTGTGATGAGAACTCTGCCCGGCCACTTCGACGGCGGTGTCAGCCAACTGTCACAGACCTGTCACAGGGGGCTGTGTCTTTACGTAGGACCTACGGGGGTTGAGTGCGGGAGCTGCCCAACTGTCGATACGGCGCCCTGGGATGGGCCAGAATGACCTCTGTGCCTTCCCTGTTGCTGATCGAGGACGACGACGCCATCCGGACGGCCCTGGAGATGTCACTGACACGCCAGGGTCATCGGGTGGCCACGGCTGCCACCGGCGAGGACGGTCTGAAGCTGCTCAGCGAGCAGCGGCCCGACCTCATCGTGCTGGATGTGATGCTGCCCGGCATCGACGGCTTCGAGGTGTGCCGGCGTATCCGGCGCACGGACCAGCTGCCGATCATTCTGCTCACCGCGCGCAATGACGACATCGACGTCGTGGTCGGCCTGGAGTCGGGCGCGGACGACTATGTGGTCAAGCCCGTGCAGGGCCGGGTGCTAGACGCCCGGATCCGCGCGGTCCTCCGCCGTGGTGAACGCGAGGCCAACGACTCGGCCACGTTCGGGTCGCTGGTGATCGACCGGTCGGCGATGACCGTCACCAAGAACGGCGAGGATCTGCAGCTGACGCCCACCGAGCTGCGGCTGCTGCTCGAGCTGAGCCGCAGGCCCGGACAGGCGCTGTCCCGGCAGCAGTTGCTGCGTCTCGTATGGGAGCACGACTATCTCGGTGACTCCCGGCTCGTGGACGCGTGTGTGCAGCGGCTGCGCGCCAAGGTGGAGGACGTGCCGTCCTCGCCGACGCTGATCCGTACGGTGCGCGGCGTGGGTTATCGCTTGGATACGCCTCAGTGACGTCGAACTCCGACCGGACCGCTCCGACTTGGGGCCGCAAGGTGGCGGCGAAGCTGCGCTTCACCAGTCTGCGGCTGCGCCTCGTGGTGGTGTTCGGGCTTGTGGCGCTGACCGCCGCGGTGACCGCTTCGGGGATCGCGTACTGGCTCAATCGCGAAGCCCTGCTCACCCGCACCCAGGACGCGGCGCTCAATGACTTCCAGGAGGAGATGCAGAACCGGGCGGCGACCCTGGGGCCCGATCCGGGCCGGGCCGAACTGCAGGACGCCGCGCTGGCCATGGCGCGCAGCGGCCAGCAGTACAGCGTGATCCTGATCGCCAAGGACGCGCACGGCAGGGAGGTCTCCGCGAAGGCCGGGTCCCCCACCGCGTTCGCGCTCGGCGATGTGCCCGAGTCGCTGCAGGACGCGGTGAACGAGCCGCAGGAGCCGTCCGGCGGCGGGCCGGCCGCGTACCGGATGTTCTGGCAGCGCACACAGCTGGACGGGACGCCGTATCTCGTGGGCGGTACGCGGGTGCTCGGTGACGGGCCGACCGGGTACATGCTCAAGTCGCTCGCGCCCGAGCAGAAGGACCTCAGTTCGCTCGCCTGGTCGCTCGGGATCGCCACGACGCTGGCGCTGATCGGTGCGGCGCTGCTCGCGCAGGCCGCGGCGACGACGGTGCTGAAACCCGTACACCGCCTTGGCGTTGCCGCGCGGCGGCTCGGCGAGGGGAAGCTGGACACGCGGTTGCGGGTGTCGGGGACGGATGAACTGGCGGAGCTTTCGCGGACGTTCAACCGGACCGCCGAGTCCCTGGAGAAGAAGGTCGCGGACATGAGCGCGCGGGAGGAGTCCAGCCGGCGCTTCGTCGCGGACATGTCCCATGAGCTGCGTACGCCGCTGACGGCGATCACGGCCGTGACGGAGGTTCTCGAGGAGGAAGAGGACAGCCTCGACCCGATGATCGCTCCCGCGGTACGGCTGGTCGTCAGCGAGACCCGGCGGCTCAACGACCTGGTGGAGAACCTGATGGAGGTCACCCGCTTCGACGCGGGGACGGCCCGGCTCGTACTCGACGATGTGGAGCTCGCGGACCAGATCACGGCCTGTATCGACGCACGGGCCTGGCTGGACGCGGTGGAACTGGACGCCGAGCGGGGCACCATGGCGCGGCTCGATCCGCGCCGGCTCGATGTGATCCTGGCGAATCTGATCGGCAATGCGCTCAAGCACGGCGGGTCTCCGGTACGGGTCTCGGTGCGCAAGGAGAGCGTGGACGGGGACGGCGAGGCGGGGGCGGACATCGTGATCTCGGTACGTGACCACGGGCCGGGGATCCCGGAGGACGTCCTTCCGCATGTGTTCGACCGGTTCTACAAGGCGAGTGCTTCGCGGCCCCGGTCGGAGGGGTCGGGGCTCGGTCTCTCCATCGCGCTGGAGAACGCGCATATCCACGGCGGGGAGATCACCGCGGCCAACTCGCCCGAGGGCGGTGCGGTGTTCACGTTGCGGCTGCCGCAGGAGGCCCCGGGGTCGGTCGAACCCGAGGAGGCCGCGGACGCCGCGGAGTCCGGTGCCTCTCCGGCCGCGGAGGGGGCGCGATGAGGCGGCGGGCTTGTGCGGTGCTCCTTTCCGTCGGGGCGGTGCTGCTCTCCGGGTGCGGGATCCGGGCCACCGAGGTGCCGACCGAGTTCGGGGCGGCGCCTTCGCGGGTGCCGTGCACGACGGCGGGGGCCGATGTGGCGGCTCAGGCGGCCGGCGGGCTGCCCATGCAGGTCTTTCTGATCTGCGGGGCTCAGCTGGTGGGTGTGGACCGGTCGGTGCGGCTCGGGGACGGGCGTGCGGCGGATGACCGGGTGGATGTGGCTCAGGCGTTGCTCGACGAGTTGCGGGAGGAGCCGTCCGCGGCGGAGGCGAAGGCTGGGTTCACGTCCGACGTGCGGTCCGTGATCAAGGTGCGGGGGCCTCGGGAGGGTGATCCGGCTCAGGCGCTGCGGCTGAGTACGGCGCCTGAGCGGTTGGCGCCGCTTGCGTTGGCCCAGGTGGTCTGCACGTTGGTGCACGGGGTGGGGGCGGGGTCGGAGTCCGTGTTCCTCGGGGGTGTGGAGGCGGGGGCCGGGGTGCGGGAGTATCCGTGTACGGATGAGCTGCAGGCTGAGCCGGGGGATGCGCCGTCGGCGGGCTGAGGAGTTGATCCCACGCGGGGGCCCCCCCCCCGCCCCCCCCGCCCGGGTGCCCGCCCCCCCCCCCCCCCCCCGGCTGCCGCGTTGCCGGG
>NZ_JAEIMH010000169.1:0-5841 GCF_016464295.1 Streptomyces sp. N35
TCACCCGTCAGCTGCATACCGTCACCCGAGTCACCCGCGAACCGGATGATCACCCGGTCCAGACGGCGGACCTCTTTTTCCGTGGACGGTTTGCGCTGTTCACCGACAACGTCACCGACCACGGCACCGTCGGTCTGCTCGGCTGGGCTACTGACCTGGCTGGTCACTGAACTGGACCTCCCTCGAGGCTGTGGCACGGAAGTGACCGGCCGACCGGTCCTCCCAGGGCCACCCTACGTCGGTAAGGGTCGCCTTCCCTGGGGTGGTCAGATAGTGGACGGTCAAATGAGACGCGCGGATGCCCGACTTCGTCCCTGTTTCCGCCCCCATGAGATCACCCCCGGCCCCTTCGCTGAAGACGCTCTCTGCTCATCCTTTGGTTCTGGTCCTCCGGTCCCGCCTGGGTTTTCGCCCCCGGTCCCGGCCGACTCCGCTCTCGTATCTGACAGGGTGTCAGGTCGCTACGAATTGAGGTAGGTGAGGACCGCCAGTACGCGACGGTGATCCCCGTCACTAGGTGAGAGACCGAGCTTCAGGAAGATATTGCTGACGTGCTTCTCGACTGCTCCGTCGCTCACCACAAGCTGCCGCGCGATCGCCGAGTTCGTACGGCCCTCGGCCATCAGCCCGAGTACCTCGCGCTCGCGTGGCGTAAGCCCGGCGAGCACATCCTGCTTACGGCTGCGGCCGAGCAACTGCGCGACCACCTCGGGGTCGAGGGCGGTGCCGCCCTGGGCGACGCGTACGACGGCGTCGACGAACTCCCGTACCTCCGCGACCCGGTCCTTGAGCAGATAGCCGACGCCGCGGCTCGAACCCGCGATCAGCTCCGTGGCGTACTGCTCCTCCACGTACTGCGAAAGCACCAGGACACCGAGGTCCGGGTGCTTTCCCCGCAGGTGGACGGCGGCGCGGACGCCCTCGTCGGTATGGGTCGGCGGCATCCGCACGTCGGCGACGACCACGTCCGGCAGCGCGTTCTGCGCGGCCAGCTCGCCGATGGTCTTGATCAGTGCGTCCCCGTCGCCGACGCCGGCCACGACGTCATGCCCACGGTCGGTCAGCAACCGGGTCAGGCCCTCCCTGAGCAGCACTGAATCCTCGGCGATGACCACGCGCACTCTGTCCTCCACGATCCGTCCGTCCCCCCGGCCTTCACAGCACTTGCTTGTACGTCCAGCATCCCAGGGTTCGGGGGGATCTGCGGTCGCCTTGGGCACGCGGGCTTGCCGGCCTGGGGCGGGTGGGGCTGGACGTGGGTGTGCGGCCGGTGCCCATGGGGGCGGCCGGACGTGGGTGTGGGGCCCGCCCCCTTCCGGGCGCGGGCCGCGGTCGGCGGGGTCTCAGCCCCGCCAGGGCAGCTCCGCCGTGATCGAGGTCGGTCCGCCCTTGGGCGAATCCACGGCGAGCACACCGTCCACCGCGTCCAGCCGCTCCGCGAGCCCGCTGAGCCCGGAGCCCTGCCCGAGCCCGGCCCCGCCGATCCCGTCGTCCATGACCTGCAGCATCAGCCGGTTCTCCGAACGCCACACATCGACCGTGGCCCGCCGCGCCTTGGAGTGCTTGCTCACGTTCTGCAGCAGCTCCGAGACCGTGAAGTACGCGATGCCCTCGATGGCCGCCGCCGGCCGGTACGGCAGATCGACCTCGACCTGCACCGGCACCGTGCACCGCGCGGCCAGCGAGGAGAGTGCGGCGTCGAGACCCCGGTCGGTGAGCACCGCGGGGTGGATCCCGCGGGCCAGATCGCGCAGCTCCTGCAGCGCGGTCTTCACCTCGCCGTGCGCCTCGTCGACCATCCGGGCCGCGGCCTGCGGGTCCTCCCTGAGCTTCTCCTTGGCCAGACCGAGGTCCATCGCCAGGGTCACCAGACGGGCCTGGGCGCCGTCGTGCAGATCGCGCTCGATCCGCCGCAGGTCCGCCGCCGCCGTGTCCACGACCACACCGCGGTCCGACTCCAGCTCCACGACCCGGGTGACCAGGCGGGACGGGCCGAGCAGACCGAGCACCATCAGCCGGTCCACGCTGGTCAGGGCGCGGATGATCCAGGGCGTCATCAGCGTGATCAGCAGACCGATCAGACAGGTGACGAGGATCTCGAACGGGTTGTCCAGATAGAACTGGTGGTTCTCGTCCCCGTACAGCTGGAGGCCGCCCTGCCCGGTGTACATCGGGAAGACCCACTGCCACACCGGATAGGTGAACAGGCTCCACCCGACGGTCCAGAACGTCACCGACACCACGAAGCCGAAGATCGCCCAGGGGAAGTGCAGGAGCGCGTACAGCACATGCCGCCAGGACGCGCCGCTCTTGAGCACCGCGCCCATCCACGACATCGCGCCCTGCTTCTTCTGCCGCAGCGGCTCCGGGCTCTCCACGTCCAGGTGCAGCAGCCCGCGGGCCCGCGCCCGCTCGACGGCGCCGAGTCCGCGCAGTCCGGCGAGGCCGGCCGCGAGCACCGGGATGCCGAGGAAGGTGATCAGGAGGCCGGCGCCGACCGAGACCATCGTGACGGCGTACGTGAAGGTCAGGATGGACATCGGCAGGCTGAGCAGCAGATAGCCGAACTCCCGCCAGGTCCGCGCCTCGATCGGCGCACGCAGAGCGGGGGGCAGGAAATGACGCCGCGCGGGCTCGCGGCGGTCCGGGACGTTCGGGTAGTCGTCCTCATCCGCGAACTGGGACCAGGTCCGGTGTCCGTATTCGGTCGCCATCTGCGTCGTCCGTTCTCCTAGTTGCGCTCTGCTGCGGCTCTTCAAGCCTCCCGTCCGGGGGCCCCGGAGACCATGCGGCCCGTCTCCGTTTCGACCCGGGGGTTTTCCCTACCTCCGGGCTCCGGACCTCTGGGCTCCGTGCTCCGGCTCGACCCAGGACCTGATGCACAGGTCAGTCCCTAGCCCCGGTCCCGGTCCCGGTCCCGCCACGGCACCTCGGCCGTCACCGTCGTGGGTCCACCCTGAGGCGAATCCACCACGAACAGCCCGTCCACCGCCCCGAGCCGCTCAGTGAGCCCCGCGAGGCCCGTACCGCCGTCGAGGTTCGCGCCCCCGTGACCGTCGTCGCCGACCTGGACCAGGAGACGGGTGTCGGACCGCCACACATCCACCGTCGCCGTACGCGCGCCGCTGTGCTTGCTCACGTTCTGCAGCAGCTCCGAGACCGTGAAGTACGCGATGCCCTCGACCGCCTGCGCCGGCCGCTCGGCCAGATCGACCGTGACCTTCACCGGCACGGTGCACCGGGACGCCACGGAGGAGAGCGCCGCGTCCAGGCCGCGGTCGGTGAGGATCGCGGGGTGGATGCCGCGGGCCAGATCGCGCAGCTCCTGCAGAGCGAGCTTCACCTCGCCGTGCGCCGCCTCGACCATGTCGGCCACGGTGTCGTCGGCCTGGCCCTCGAGCAGCTTCTCCTTGGCCAGACCGAGGCCCATCGCCAGATTGACGAGCCGGGCCTGGGCGCCGTCGTGCAGATCGCGTTCGATCCGCCGCAGGTCCGCCGCCGCGGTGTCGATCACGACACCCCGGTCCGATTCCAGCTCGGCGATCCGCCGCTCCAACTCGTCGGAGGGCGACAGGAGTCCGCGCACCATCGCCCGGTCCGCGTTGGTCAGCGCCCGCGCGATGAACGGCAGCACCGGCCACAACACGAACAGCGACACCAGCGTCACGGCGAAGGTGAAGACACCCCACGGCAACCGTATGAACGCGTACAGGACCGTACGCCAGCCCACCGGGTCCTTCAGCCCGTTCCACACCCGGGCCATCAGGCCGTCGCCGTGGCGTGGCAGCGGGCTCGGCTCCTCGATCCGCACCCCGAGCATCCGCCGGGCCCGGCCGCGCTCCCAGCGGCCGAGCAGCCGGGCGCCGGCCAGACCGAGGGCGAGCACCGGCAGGCCGATCACCGTCACGGACAGCAGCCCGCCGGTGAACAGCACGGTCACCACGTACACAAAGCCGATCAGCGAGAGCGGAAAGTTGATCAGCAGATGGGCGATCTCCTTCCAGGTCTGCCCGTCGAAGGCGAAACGTGCGGGCGGCAGGCGGTCAGGCCCTCGCTGTACGGCGGTACGTGTGGTCATGCCGCCAAGCGTGCCGCGTCGCGCGCGCCCCCGCCATGAGGTCCGCCGCCCGGATCAACTGGGGAAAACCCCACCTCCGTGCCGACGGCCTGCTCACCCCTGGAGAGGCAACCCCTAGACTCCCGTGCGTACAGATCGTCGAACGGGGCGCAGACAGCTGCAGCGAGATGAGGGAGCGAGGTCCGGACGTGCCGGAGCCAACGGGTAGTTCACCGCTTCTCGCCGCCGATTACTTCGACAGTTATTCGGTAGTGGGGCTGCTCGCCGTAGTCGGCGTTCTCTTCGTCGCGGTCGCGTTCGGCGCGGGCAAGCTGCTTCGACCTGTCGTACCGACGCAGGAGAAGTTCCTGACGTACGAGTGCGGAGTCGACCCCGTGGGCGAAGGCTGGGCCCACACGCAGGTCCGCTACTACGTCTACTCGTTCCTGTACGTGATCTTCGCCGTGGACTCCATCTTCCTGTTCCCCTGGGCCACGGTCTTCGCCAAGGCCGGATACGGCGCGACGACGCTGGTGGAGATGTTCCTCTTCCTCGGCTTCCTCGCCATCGGGCTGCTGTACGCATGGAAGAAGGGCGTCCTCGCATGGACGTGACACCCGCCCCTGTGACCCCCGCCCCCGTGACCCCCGGGCCCGTGGATCTGCCGGCGCCGAAGCTGGGCCCGCTGGCCCGGCTCGCGCCGCAGCCCATGAAGGTGGTCCTCAACTGGGGCCGCCGCTACAGCCTGTGGGTCTTCAACTTCGGCCTCGCCTGCTGCGCCATCGAGTTCATCGCCGCGTCCATGGCCCGCCATGACTTCATCCGGCTCGGTGTGATCCCGTTCGCGCCGGGCCCGCGCCAGGCGGACCTGATGATCGTCTCCGGCACGGTGACGGACAAGATGGCGCCCGCGGTGAAGCGCCTGTACGAGCAGATGCCCGAGCCCAAGTACGTGATCTCCTTCGGCGCCTGCTCCAACTGCGGCGGCCCGTACTGGGATTCGTACTCCGTGACGAAGGGTGTCGACCAGATCATCCCCGTCGACGTGTACGTGCCCGGCTGCCCGCCCCGGCCCGAGGCGCTGCTTCAGGGGATTCTCAAGCTGCAGGAGAAGATCGCGCGCGAGTCGCTCGGCGAGCGCTATGCGCCGGCCTCGGCGGCGGCGCTCCAGAGCGGTCTGGTTTCGCCGCCCCCGGCCCCGGCTTCGGTCCCGGCCTCGGACCCGGCCTCGGCCTCGGACTCGGCTTCGGCTTCGGGGGAGGGCGCGCGGTGACCGGATGGCTCCCTGGTGAGGTGACCGAGCTTTTCGGTCCGGACGCGACGGCCGAGGAGGCGTACGACCTGCTGACGGTCGACGTGCCCGCCGGCTCCTGGACCGCCGCGCTGACCGTGGCGCGCGATCGGCTGGGCTGTACGTATTTCGACTGGCTGAGCGCCGTCGACGAGCCGGGCACCGGCTTCCGTATCTGCGCCCATGTGGCCGCGCTGCATCCCGTACGCCGCCTTCTCGTCCGTACGACGATCCCGCACGAGGCCGCGACGCTGGCCTCGGCGATCGGGGTGTACGCGGGGGCCGGGTGGCACGAGCGCGAGACGCACGAGATGTTCGGCGTCGATTTCACCGGGCACCCCGGCCTCGACCCGCTGCTGCTGCCCGACACCTTCGAGGGGCATCCGCTGCGCAAGGACTTCGTCCTCGCGGCACGGGTCGTGAAGGCGTCCGTGCTCATCGCCCGCGAGCTCGGGATGCCGGACGACCGTGTGGAGGTGCTGCGGTTCGCCGG
>NZ_JAEIMH010000017.1:0-36879 GCF_016464295.1 Streptomyces sp. N35
GGCGCGGCCGGCGGCCCGCCCGCGGACGGCGGCGGGGGCGACGGCGCGGGCGGCGGCTCGGAGGGCGAAGTGGTCGCGGTGGGTGCTGACATGGGGTGGGGTTCCTTGAGGGGGTGTCGAGGTGGTCGAGGTGGGTCGCGGCTCGGGTGGGGTGAGGTGGGTCGCGGCTCGGGTGGGATGAGGTGAGGTGGGTCGCGGTGGGGCCGGAACCGGGGCCGGGGCTTGGCGCTTGGTTCGGGGCGGGGGCCGGGTGCGTACGGGCGGGTGGGTACGGGCGGGAGGGCTGGGCCTGGCGCGAGGGGCGGAGGTTGGACATCAGGGCCCGGGGGTGGCGCGAGGGCCGGGGGCGTACAGGCGGGTGGGTACGGGCGGGGCTTGGCGCGAGAGGCGGAGGTTGGACATCAGGGCCCGGGGGTGGCGCGAGGGCCGGAGGCTCGACGCGAGGGCCGGGGGCTTGACGTCAGGGCGAGGGCTTGGCGCGCCGGCAGACGTGGGCGCCAGGCTGGTAGCGGGGCTGGTCGCGCGGGCTCGGACGGTGCTGCGGAGGGTCGTTGTCAGTGGGCGCCGATAGCCTTGGAAGGGCTCGGCCCCCGGGAGGGAGGGGTCTGTCCGGCCTCCGGTGGTGCCTCGGTCGCCTCGGCCCCCACCATCAGCCCCCCGATCCGTTCACGCGCCCCGTCCCCCCGCGGGTCCACCGGCCCCAGCAGCCGCCCCCGGTACGCGACGACCACGCGGTCGCACAGGGCGAGCAGTTCGTCCAGTTCGGCCGAGACCACCAGCACGCCCGCGCCCCGCGAGGCCGCCGTACGGATCCGGCCGTGCACCGCCTCGACGGCGCCGATGTCGAGACCGCGCGTCGGCTGCGATGCGGCCAGGCACACCAGCGGGTCCAGCGCCAACTCCCTTGCCAGGACGACCTTCTGCTGGTTGCCGCCCGAGAGCGACGCCATCGGGGCGAAGGCACCCGGCGCCCGTACGTCATGTGCATCGAGCACGGTCGCGGTCGCCCGTCCGAGCGCCGCCCGGTCCAGGAACACTCCGAACCGCCGGAACTCCCCCAGCCGCCCGAGGTGCAGATTCTCGGCGACGGACAGCTCCGGTACGCAGCCCTCGTGATGCCGGTCCTCGGGAACGACCCCAAGCCCGGCCCGCGTTCGGGCCGCGGGGTTCGCCCGCGTCAGGTCCTCGCCGTCGAGCTCGACGCGCCCGCGCTCCGACGCGAGCGCCCCGCCGATCACGGCCATCAGCTCGCTCTGACCGTTGCCCTCGACGCCCGCGACCCCGACGATCTCACCGAACCCGATCTCCAAGTCCGCCTGGTCCAGGGCATACGTACCGTCGGCCCGCCGCACCGTGACCTCGCTCAGCCGCAGCGCGGCACCGCCGCGCCGGACGCCCTCGACGGCATCACCCTCCGCGCGGGCGCGCCCTACAGCATCCCCCTCCGTACGGGCGCGCCCTTCAGCATCAGCCTCCCTACGGGCGCGCCCTTCAGCATCAGCCTCCCGACCACTGGGCCGCGCAACACCAGCCTCCCGCCCACTGGGCATCGCAACACCAGCCTCCCAACCACCGTCCCCCACACCCCCAACCTCCTCACCACCGGACGCCGGCCCTCCCCCGCCGAGTGAAACTTCCGCAGCCTCCAGCCCCACCGCCCCCGCCACCGTCGCGTCCAGCGCACCGACCGCCCGCCCGATCATCAGCGGCACCAGGCGCTCGGCGGACAGCTCGGTCATCGGTCCGCCGCCCGCCACCCGTCCGCCGCGCAGCACGGTGGCGGTGTCGCCCGCGCGGACCGCCTCACCGAGCTTGTGCGTGACGAGGACGACGGCGTGTCCGGCCGCCGCGATCCGCCGGCAGGTCTCCAGGAGCGCGTCCGTCTCCGCAGGGCCGAGCACCCCCGTCGGTTCGTCGAGCACGAGGAGGCGCGGGTCGCGAAGGAGCGCCTTGACGATCTCGACGCGCTGGCGCACGCCCACGGGCAACTCCCCCGCCACAGCGCCGAGTTCGAGCTCGAGCCCGTACGTCCGGCGCACGCGCTCGATCCGCACCGGCAACTCGGGCAGCCGCAGCAGCCGCAGGTTCTCCCCTACGGTCAGGGTCGAGACCAGCGAGAAGTGCTGGTGCACCATGGCGACGCCCGCCGCGAGAGCGTCGGCCGGACGCCGTGGGGCGTACGGCTCGCCGTACAGGCGCAAGGACCCCTCGTCGGGCGCGAGCGAACCCGCGACCGCGTGGCACAGCGTCGACTTTCCGGCGCCGTTCTCACCGAGGACGCAGTGCACCGTGCCCGCCTCGACGACCAGGTCCACGCCGTCGAGCGCCCGCGTCCCGCCGTACGACTTGACCAGGCCGGTGATCTCCAGGGCCGCCGTCACCGGGTCTTGACCTTCCCGGACGTGATGTCGGCCTTCACCTCGTCGAGCTTCTTCGCGACCGAGGGGTCGGCGGTGTCGCAGAGGTGGATGTCGTTCTGCGGTGTGTCGAAGGTCAGGCCGAAGTGCACGGCCTCCGCCTTCCAACTGCCCTTGACCAGCTGCTCGGTGGAGTACTCGATCTCGGCGCCGATGTCGGTCTCCACGGAGGCGGCGTACGCCTTCGCGGTGCCGCACTCCGCCGGGATGGGCCCGCCGATGAGGGTCCCGCCCTTGCCGGCGGCCGCCTGGACGACGCCGTTCTGGCCGAGGTTGAGGATCTGGCCGAGCACGTCGGCGCCGGCGCTGTAGTCGGCGAGCGCGGACTGCTTGGCCTTGGCGGCGTCGTTGAAGTCGCCGACGTACTGCGGCGTGAGCACCTTCACGTCCGGCTCGACCGCCTTGGCGCCGCGCTCGAACTCCTTGGCCGCGTTCACGATCGCGGGCAGTTCGGCGCCGCCCACGAAGCCGACGGTCTTCTTCTTCGACAGGAGCGCGGCCGCCGCGCCCGAGAGGTACGCGGCCTCGGCCTGCTGCGGGTCGTAGAGGGCGAGGTTGGCGGTGGGCTTGCCGTCGGCCGGGCCGCCGATCTCGGCGAACTTGACCTTCGGGAAACGGGCCGCGACCTTCCGTACCGCCGCGTCGGTCTGTCCGCCAAGGGAGATCACCAGGTCGGAGCTGGTGGCGAAACGCACAAGGGCCTGCTCGTAGTCGGCGGCCTGCACCTGCTCGACCTTGCTGAACGCGACCTTGCCCTTGTGCTCCTGCGCGGCCCGCTGGTAGCCGCGGTAGGCCGACTCCATGAAGCCGCCGTCGGACAGCGAGCCGGGGAAGAGGACGCCGACCTTGAGCGTCCCCGAGCCCGAGGCGCCGTCCTGCGCGGACGAGTTGCCGCCGCAGCCGGTGAGCGTGAGCAGTCCCGTGACGGACAGGAGCGCGACGGGGGCGAGGGCCCGCCGGGGGTGAGTGAGTGCCACGTGGTGCCTCCAGAGGGAGGGGCCGCGCGCCATTGCCGGGGGCAGCGCGAACCCGCTAGCGGTATACCGTTACGCGCCCTCAGTCTGGGAGCCGCTTGTTGCCTGCGTGTTAGCGCCCGGTTAGCAGTACGCACCTGGCTGCCCGTCCGCTTAGGGTGGGGGCCGGAGCGAGCGGAGGAAATCTTGGCGATGGTGGCAGGCCAGGCGGGTGCAGCACGGAGTTCGCTGCGCGATCTCGCATACGACGCGCTGCGCCGACGCATCCTCGACGCCGAACTCCAGCCGGGCGCCCCACTGGTGGAGCGGGACCTCGCCGCCGGGCTCGCGGTGTCCCCTATCCCCTTGCGCGGGGCGCTGCGCCCCCTTGCGGCGGGCGGCCTGGTGGTGCTCGTGCCGCATCGGGGTGCGCTGGTCTCGCCGTTCACTCCGGCGGATGTGCGCGACCTGTTCGACGTACGGGAGTCACTGGAGTCCCTTGCCGCCCGTCTCGCGGCCGAGCGCGCCGACTCGGAGGGGCTCGGCCGTCTCGCGGCCCGGCTCACCCAGGCGCGTACGGCGATCGCCGCGCAGGACCGGGGCGGTATCGCGGCCGCCAACGCGGGCTTTCACGCGGACATCGTGGAACTGGCGGACAATCCGCTGCTCACCAACATGATGCGGCCGCTCGAGGCGCGCACGCACTGGCTCTTCCGGCTCACCGCGCAGCGCGATCCGGCGCAGCAGTGCGCGGAGCACGAGGAGATGTACGAGGCGATCGCGGCCGGGGACGGCGATCGCGCCGCGGCCCTCGCCCACGCCCACGTGGTGGACGGCCGCGCGGAGTCACTGTCCCTGGCCGAACAGTGGGCCCACCCGGTGATCGACCCCCAACGGGTAGCCGCAACCAGACGCCGCCGCTCCTGACGCACCCGACACGCCCGGCAGGGGGACCATTCGTCCGGTGCGGAACGCCCATTCCGGGCATGTCGCGGAACAAATGGTCCCTCTCACCAAGTCACCCGGCGGTACTGGCCGAGGATCTCCTGGGGTGAGGCCGCGCGGGCGAGGAACATCAGGCTGTCCATGCGGCAGTTGCACGGGTTGTTCTCGCGGGTGTTCTGCGGGAAGCTGCCGCCGATCTTGATGCCCCGTGGGTCGCCGGCCGTGGTCAGGTCCGGTTCGGGGTCGCCCGCCAGCGCCCAGGGGTCGTCGGTGCGGGTGTAGAAGCCGGGCAGCGGGCGGCCGTTGCGGTAGAGGGCCATCTCACCGGTGTCGTAGTCGAAGGTGGCGGCGAGGAAGACCCATTCCCCGCGCGGCAGCAGTGACTGCCAGTGGGCTTCGGCGGCGAAGGTCTGGGAGGCGCCGCCGTCGACGCGGCGACCGAGGGCCACGAGCCTCAACTCCCCGTTCACCTGGATGAGTTCGAGCAGGGCCCGGACGTCGTGTCCGTTGGAGTCGCCGGACAGGACACCGGCGAGACCGATCGCGTTGTACCGGTCGCCGGGGTCGGCGGTGTTCGAGTTGGGGCTCGGGTTCTCGCCGGTCATCTTGACCCAGCCCATCACGGTGGCGGCGCGTGCCCCGCTGAAGGCGCGCAGCGACTCGACGGCCCGGTCGTCGTAGATCCCGGCCTTCCAGTCGTCGTTGCCGGCCGCGGCCGGGTTGATCTGCTGGACCTGGAGGGCGCTGCCGCTGTGCCGATGCGCCTGGTCCGGCACCCGCATCCGGTCGCCGCCGTTGATGAGCTGGATGCCGGTGCCGGAGCGGCCCCGGTCCCGTTCGACGGCGGGGTCCTGGGCGGGGTGCGAGAAGTCGTAGTGCGCGACGAGGTCGCGGCGCAGGCTCGGCAGGACGTCGCTGGAACCGTAGTCGGGTCCGGCGGCCGGTGATCCGCTGCCGCCCGCCACGGCCTGGGGAGCCGCGAGGACCCCGGCCAGAAGTGGCGCCCCGGCCCCGGCGGCGGCGGCTCGGCGTCCGCCCCACCGACTAAGTCCCCGATCGCCCGTCCCTTGCCCGCCCATCCCCGGCCGGCGGATTCCCCTCCGGGCTGTTCCCTGCTGGCCCGTTCCCTGCTGGCCTGTTCCCGGCTTCGGCATACCGTTCCCCTCTGAGAGCCTGCACGGAAAGCGCTTTCTCGCGAGCGTCCGCGCCAAGCTACTGAGCAAGGCGCGTGGCGACAAGGGGGCCTTGCGACAGCCGGGGCCGCGGCAAGCGGAGGGGGGCCTTCGTTCGGGCTGAGCGGTGTCCCGGCCGGGTATCCGTATGCCTATGAAGTCCCGTGTACGGCCCGCCTCATGAGGCGGCGGCTGTTCCTGACGCTGCCCGCCGCCGCCACGCTCGCCGCCTGCACGGTGAGCGACCGGGGCGGTGGCCCCGACGACCGCGAGCCGCCGACGCCCGCACCCGAGTCGTCCGCGCCTCCCGAGCCCCGGCCGCGTACCGTCCGCAGGCCCACGGTGCTCGCCGTGAAGATCGACAACGTGCGCCCGGCCCGACCGCACACCGGACTGCGCGAGGCCGCCGTGATCCATGTCGAGCGGGTCGAGTCAGGGCTGACCCGGCTGCTCGCCGTGTACACGGGCGGCCGGCTGCCCCAGGCCGTCGGCCCGGTGCGCAGTGCGCGCGAGACCGATCTGGAGCTGCTGCGCCAGTACGGCAAGCCGGTGCTCGCCTTCTCCGGGGCGCAGGGCAAGCTGCTGCCCCTGATCGACAAGGCCGAGCTGTATCCGCGCTCACCGGCCGAGGCGCCGGGAGCGTACTACCGCTCCTCCTCGCGCCCGATCCCGCACAACCTCTATCTGCGCCCCTCGCGGCTCGATCCCGCACCCGACAAGGAAGCGCAACCCGCGGATCTGGGACTGCGGTTCGGCGCGGCACCGCCCGGCGGGCGGGCCACCGGCGAGCACTCCGTGCGCTATCCGGCGGCGCGTTACGCGTTCACCTGGTCGGCCGCGCGCAACCGGTGGCGGGTGTCGATGGACGGCACGCGCTCCAACCTGACGCCGTCGACGGTCGTGGTGCAGTACGGGGTCATACGGGACTCCCGCTTCCGCGACCGGTGGGGCAACGTCTCCCCGTACACGGAGACCGTGGGGCGGGGCGACGCCCTCGTCCTGCGGGGAGGGCGGGCGCACGAGGGGCGCTGGAGCCGGGAGTCAGCCGAGGAAGCGACGGTCTACACCGACGCCGACGGCGAGCCGCTGCTGTTCGCCGACGGTCAGGTGTGGGTCGTGCACGTCGGCAAGCGCTGACTTCCCCGCTGCCCGGCGGGGCGGCGTGCGGCGCAGGGTCCGGTATCGGCGGCCGGTGCGGTCCAGGCCGAGCTGGAAGGCGGTGCCGCCCACGGTCGCGGTGAGGCTGAAGATGACGGCGCCGGCGAGCGTACCGAAGAGGCCGAGTGCGGACGCGAGCAGAGCGCCGGACACCACGCCGAGCGCCGAGCCGGAGACCTGCGTGACGCTGATCTCCGGGCTGCGGCGATCCAGGGTCGTCTCCGGGCTGCGGCGATCCGGGGCCACCTCCGGGCTGCGGCGATCCGCGGTCATCTCGGGGCCGCGACGACCGGGAGCGCCACTCCGCTCCGAACGCCCCTTGGCGCCCTTCGTACCGCGCGGTGCCGCATGCCTCGCCTCCATGGCCATGGTGATCCTTCACACGTTCGGGGTCGGTGTTCCTCGATGCTCGAAGCCATGGAGATAGATGGCATGGCCATCTAGTTCAACCGCGAGTGAAGAACTATGAGGGTGCTGTGATGCATGGAGGTCAGCGGGGTGCGAGTCGCACACCCGTCGAGGAAAAATGCCCGAAATATTCCTAAACATGGAGATTTCGGAGTGCGCGCCAGAACCGCACTCCCCGGACCAGAGGAAGCCCAACTGCCCCTCGGGCACCACCCGTTGAGCGTTCCCCGGCTCTCGTCCGTATCTCCGGGCACGACCGCCCCTCCCGGAGGCCCTCATGCCCGACGCCGGCAATGTCACCGCCCTGTTCCGCACGGCCACGGCGCACAGCCCGTCGTACGCGACGCTCGACCGGGCGGCCGGGGGCGGGTCCCAGGTGATCGACTTCTGCATTCCGTGCAATCCGTACTTCCCGACGCCGGAGATGTTCGACGAGCTCGGCGCGCGGCTGCGGGAGATCCTCACGTACTACCCGAGCAGCGCGGACACCATCGCGGCCGAGCTGTGCGCGGTGCTCGGACTCAACCCGCAGACCGTGGCGATGGGCAACGGCTCGACCGAACTGATCACCTGGATCGACCACTTGCTGGTACGGAAGTCCCTCGCCGTGCCCGTGCCGACCTTCGGACGCTGGACGGACCAGCCGATGGAGACGGGCAAGCGCGTCGACATGTATCCGCTGCCCGAGCAGGCCGGCTTCCAGCTCGATCCGGGGGCCTTCGTCGAGTTCGTACGGCGCCGGGGCTCACGCACCGCCGTCGTCTGCAATCCCAACAACCCCGACGGCGGTCTGCTCCCGCGGCGTGCGCTGCTCGCGCTGCTCGACGCGCTGCAGGACCTCGAACTCGTCGTGGTCGACGAGTCGTTTCTCGAGTTCGCGGACGCCGAAGCGGAACCGAGCGTCGCCCAGGAGGCCGTCCTGCGGCCGAATGTCATCGTGCTGCGCAGCCTCGGCAAGAACTTCGGCCTGCACGGGGTGCGCTTCGGCTATCTCGTCGCCAACCCGGGGCTCGCCGGAAAGGTGCGGGCCGCGCTGCCGAAGTGGAATCTCAACTCCTTCGCCGAGACCGTGGTGTTCCTGCTCGGCCGCTACCGCTCGGCCTATGACACGAGCCTGCGCCAGGTCTGCCGCGACCGGCAGGAGATGCAGTGGCATCTGAGCCGGCTGCCCGGGCTCACGGTCTACCCCTCCCAGGGCAATTTCCTCTACGTAAGGCTGCCGGAAGGCGTCGACGGAGCGGTCCTGCGCGACCAACTGCTCACCGCGCACGGCGTGCTCATCCGCGAGTGCGGCAACAAGATCGGCTCGTCGAGCCCCTTCCTGCGCCTCGTGGTGCGGCCGCAGCACGATGTGCAGCGGCTGCCCGCGGGGCTCGAGCAGGTCCTGTACGGGGGTGAGCTGCCGGCCGCCGGTCCGCACCAATACGCGGCGCTGCGGCCCGTGCGGTACGGGTCGGGGACCGCGGCCGTCGACCGGCTGGTGCACAGGGCCTGACGGGCGGCCGGATGGGCGGGGGACGCGTCCCCGTTCAGGCGATCACTGAGCCCGAACTGATTCGAACAGGGTGCCCTGGAGGAAAGCTGCGCCTGCACAGCCGCAGCGCGCCCGCGGGCGCGCCCTCCCAAGGAGCCTCGCTTGTCCCCTCTCGCCACTGGACGCCGTCGCCGCACGGTCCCGCTGCTCGCCCTCCTGGCCGCGGGCAGCCTCACGCTCGGCGCCGCACCGGCCGCCGACCGCCACGATCCCGTACCGCCGCAGGGCGCCGAGTCCACGACGCTGGACGAATACTCGCCGCTGGAGGCGTACCAGCAGGTCCAGGGCCCCTGGAAGATCTCCCCGTACACCGGTCTGATGGCCAAACAGGGACCGGTGCTCGCCGTGAAGTTCGACAACGCACGGCGGGCCCGGCCGCACCACAACCTCGACAAGGCCGACCTCGTCTACGTCGAGAAGGTCGAGGGCGGGATGAGCCGCCTGATGGGCATGTACTCCAGCCAGATCCCCAAGAGCCTCGGCCCGGTGCGCAGCGCCCGTGAGTCCGATGTGGAGCTGCTCAAGCAGTTCGGGCGGCCGGCGCTCGCGTACTCCGGGGTGCGCAGCGCCCTGCACAAGTACCTGAAGAACTCGCCGATCTACGTGCGTTCGCACGGTTCCCTGCCGCGCGCCTACTTCCGTGCCCCGGGCCGTTCCGCGCCGCACAACCTGTTCGTGAACCCGGCCAAGATCCTCAAGTCCGCGCCGGGCGCCTGGAAGCCGACCGACATCGGCTTCCGCTTCGGTCCCGCGCCCAAGGGCGGCACGCCGATGGCGCAGCGCACGGTGCGCTACGCCTCGGCCAGCCACACCTTCCGCTGGTCGCCGGCGAAGAAGCGCTGGTACGTCTCGTTCGACGGGGCGCCCGCGCGGCTGTCCGACGGGCGGCAGATGAGCGCCCGCACCATCGTGATCCAGAAGGTGCACATGCCGCCGTCGAAGTACCGCGACGTCAACGGCGCCGTCACCCCGTACATCAAGACCGTGGGCCAGGGCTGGGCGACGGTGCTGCGGGACGGCAAGGCGTACAAGTCCTGGTGGATGCGGCCGAACGCCAAGAGCGGCACGAAGTTCATCCAGAAGGGCGGCAAGCCGATGCCGTTCGCGCAGGGCCAGGTCTGGGTCGTGTACGTGGACGCCTGATCCGCGTGACCCCCCGCGGGGGGGCGGGGCCCCCGGGGGGGGGCCGCCGCCCCCCGGCGTGTCTAGGGTGAGCCGATGAGCTCCTTCGAGGTGCATCCCGGCGCCGCCGACTCCCCCGTACTGCTGCATGTGCCGCACGGCGCCTGGGAGATTCCCGCTGCCGTACGCGGGGACATCGTGCTCGACGACGCGGCGCTCGCGGCCGAGGCCCGGCACATCACGGACGCCCACACCGCGGAGATCGCCGCGTACGCGGCACGGAGCGTGGGCCGGGCGCCGTGGCGGTTCGTCAACCGGCTCTCACGGCTCGTCGTCGACCCCGAGCGCTTCCCCGACGAGCGCGAGGAGATGGCGGCGGCCGGCATGGGGGCGGTCTACACGCGCACCACGCACCGCGAGGTGCTGCGGCCGGACGGCTTCGATCCGGGTCCGCTGCTCGAGCGGTACTTCCATCCGTACGCGGACGCCATGACGGACGCCGTGGCGGGGCGGTTGAAGGCGGCGGGGCGGGCCGTGGTGATCGACGTGCACTCGTATCCGACCCGGCCGCTCCCCTACGAGCTGCACGGGGACGGTCCGCGGCCGCCGGTGTGCCTGGGTGTGGACCCCTTCCACACGCCGCCCGAGCTGCTCGCCCGCGCGGAGGAGATCTTCGCGCGCTTCGGGGGTACGGCGGTGAACTCACCGTTCGCGGGGACGTATGTACCGTTGCGGTTCTACGGGCGCGAGGAGCGGGTGCGGGCGTTGATGATCGAGATCCGGCGCGATCTGTACATGAGCGAGCCCGGGGGCCCTGCGAACGAGGGACTGCGGGAACTGGGGGCCGCACTGGGCGAGTTGGTGGCTCAGCTCTCTTGAGCGTGCGGCTCGGCGTGCTCAGCTCTCCTGTGCGTGAGGCTCGTCGTGCTCAGCTCTCCTGAGCCTGCGGCTTCGTGGCGACGACCGCGCGGGCGCGGGGTGAGCCGTCGGGGCGCCGGCCGAGTTCCGGCAGGTCGCGCAGGGTCACCTCGAAGCCGGCCCGGGTCAGTTCGGCGGACGCCTCGGGCAGACCGAAGCCGAGGTAGTACATGACGAACGGCGGCCGCCACACTGCGTTGCGGACCCGCATCACCGAGTCGAAGCCGAGCAGCATCCAGTAGGCGCGGGAGCGGACCGGCGGGGGTGCGCCGATCGGGAAGACGAAGCGGCCGCCGGGCCGCAGCACCCGGTACGCCTCGGCGAACAGCGCGGGCCGTTCGCGCGGCAGGAAATGGCCGAACGCGCCGAAGCTGACGAGCAGATCGAAGGCCTCGCCGAACGGCAGGGCGAGGGCGTCGCCTCGTACCCAGTCGACCTCATCGGGGGCCTGGCGGCGGGCCCGGTCGAGCATGCCGGCGCTGAAGTCGACCCCGGCCACCCTCCCGTGGCACACCTCGCGCAGCACGTCGATGCCCGCGCCCGTTCCGCAGCACAGGTCGAGGCCACGCTCGAAGGGGCCGAGGGCGTGCAGCGCTCGCGTGACCGCGTCGAGGACGTGGCCGGGCGTGCGGAACGGGGTGTGGTCGAACTTCGGCGCCAGGAGGTCGTAGCCGTGCTCGACGGACGAGAGGGCCTGGACGGTGAGTTCGCGCAGCGTGGGACCTTGAGGTTCGAACATCACGGTCAGGATAAGTGCAAGGCGGCCGAGGAAAGTGCAGGTGTCCGGGCCCGAAAAGCCTTACCGCGGGGACGGCGGTGCGGGTAGGAAGGGACGTATGACATCCCTTGGCGCCGTGTTCCGTCCCCAGTCCCCGCCCGAGCAGCTGCGCGAGGTGGCCCTGGCTGCCGAAGCCGCCGGCCTCGATCAACTGTGGCTGTGGGAGGACTGTTTCCTGGAGAGCGGTATCGCGTCCGCCTCGGCCGCGCTGGCGTGGACCGAGCGGTTGAAGGTCGGCATCGGGCTGCTTCCCGTACCGCTGCGCAATGCGGCGATCGCCTCGATGGAGCTGGCGACCCTGCACCGCCTCTTCCCCGGCCGGTTCCTCCCCGGTCTGGGCCATGGCGTCCAGAGCTGGATGGGGCAGGTGGGGGCGCGCGCCGAGTCACCGCTGACGCTGCTGCGCGAACACCTCGGCGCGACACGGGCGTTGCTCCGGGGCGAGCGGGTGACGACCGAGGGGCGTTATGTACGTCTCGACGGTGTGGCCCTCGACTGGCCGCCGGCCGCGCCCACCCCCGTGTTCGCCGGCGCGAAAGGGCCTCGTACGGTGCGGCTCAGCGGTGAGGCGGCGGACGGCACGATCTTCGAGGCGTCCACGACTCCCGCGGATCTGCGGGCGGGGCTGCGGCTGATCGAGGAGGGCCGCGCGGAAGCGGGCCGCAGCGACGACCACCATGTGCTGGTGTACATGACCGCCGTCAGGGGCCCGGACGCCGAGCAGCGGCTGCGTGCCGAACTGGCCCTGGACGGGCGCGAGATGACTCCGGGTCTGGGCGCGGCGGGCGATGCGCAGACCATCGCGAAGGCCGTCGAGCTGCTCGCGGACGCGGGCGCGGACTCGGTGGTGCTGCAGCCGACGGCGGACGAGACGGATCCGGTGGGGTTCGTACGGTTCGTGGCGCAGGAGGTACGGCCGCTCGTCGGCTGAGCGGGTGCGCGGCCGCTCGTCGGCTGAGCGATTGCGGGGGACGGGCGGGGGTCAGGCGGGGGTCAGACCTCGCCCTCCTCGGCGAACTGGGACCGCTGCTCACGGTCCTCGCCGGGCTGCCCGTGCGGCCCTTGCTGATGCGGGACCCGCACGTCGGGGTGCGGCAACGGCACGGCGGCGTGCGGGGAGCGGGCGGCTTCCAGCTGGGGGCGCAGCGAGCGCAGCTCCACATCTTGCAGCCGCACCTGGGCGTCGGGCGCCTGCATCCGGCGGCGCTGGGCCAGGAGATAGCGCACCTTCGTCCGCAGCGACCAGGGGTCCACCGGTTTCATCACCAGATCGGCGACGCCCAGCCGATAGGCGACACGGGCCAGTTCGCTGTCCCGTCCGAACCCGGTCAGCAGGATCACGGGTATCTGCTGGGTCTGCTCGACGCGCTGCATGTAGCGGACCACGTCGAGACCGCTGACCTGCGGCATCACCACATCGAGCAGGACCAGCGCGATCCCGCCGCGCAGCACCGACTTCAGCGCGTCATTGCCACTGGTCGCCCGCTCCAAGGGCTGGCCGAGCGGCGCCAGCGCGCTTTCCAGGGCGAACAGGTTGTCCTCGTGGTCATCGACCAGGAGGACCTTCTCCTCACCACCCGCCATATGCCGCCCCCCTCGTTCACCTGTCCAGGGTAGGGCGCGGACGGTGCCGCGCAGGAGCGGATGCGAGAAAGCGGTTTAGCCGCGGCCCATTGACCTCGTCTCCTCATCGACTTAGCCTCCATCTTCATACGCGAACACCGTCTACATATGAGGATGAGAGTCATGACGGGGAACGAAGCGCAGCCGACAACGATGAGCGACCGGTGGGCGGACCTCACCCGGAGACTGCGCGAGGGCATGGCGCGCGGCGTGCTCTCCTTCCCTCTGACCAGCTTCGACGACGAGGGCGCGCTGGACCTCGAGGGCTACCGGGCGTACCTGGAGCGGCAGTTGGCGTCCGAGCCGGGCGCCGTCTTCCCCGCGTGCGGCACCGGTGAGTTCCATGCGCTGAACGAGGACGAGTACCGCGCGGTGGTCGAGGCGACCGTCGAGATCGCCGCGGGACGGCTGCCCGTCGTCGCCGGGATCGGCTACGGCTGGGCGCAGGCGCTGCGCTTCGCACGGATCGCCGAAGAAGCGGGCGCGGACGCCCTGTTGGTGCTCCCGCACTATCTGGTGGCCGCCCCCGAGGCCGGGCTTGTCGAGCAGGTCCGCCGGATCGCCGCCGGCACCTCGCTGCCGCTGATCGCCTACCAGCGCGGCCAGGTCACCTTCGGCGCCGACGGCGTACGGGCCCTTGCCCGGATCCCGGGAGTGATCGGGCTCAAGGACGGGCACAGCGACCTCGACCGGCTTCAGCGCCTCACGCTCGCCGCGCCGGACGGCTTCCTGTTCTTCAACGGCGCACCGACCGCGGAGATCCAGGCCCGCGCGTACGCGGCCGTCGGCGTCCCCGCGTACTCCTCGGCCGTGCACGCCTTCGCACCCGAGATCGCGAACGCCTTCTTCGCCGCCCTGCGGGCCGGCGATCCGGCCGCCACCGACAAGCTCCTGCGGGAGTTCTACGTCCCGCTGGTCGAACTGCGCGACACCGTCCCCGGCTACGCGGTCTCGCTGGTCAAGGCGGCCGCCCGGCTGCGCGGTCTGCCCGTCGGTCCGGTCCGTGCGCCGCTGACCGACCCGGCAGCCGCCGATCTCGCCGTACTGGGCCAACTCCTGGACACCGGGCTGCGGTTGGCCGAGGCCACGCGCTGAGCCCACCCCCCGCCCCTGCCGCGCCCGCAGAACAGGAAGCCCCAACGATGACCCAGCCCACCGTCACCGCCTTCGCCGTCTATCCGGTAGCCGGCCGCGACTGCATGGAGCTGAACCTCTCCGGCGCCCACGGCCCGTACTTCACGCGCAACATCGTGGTGCTCACCGACTCCGAGGGCCGCACGGGGCTCGGCGAAGTGCCCGGCGGGGAGAAGATCACACGGACGCTGCGGGACGCCGAGGCGCTGGTCCTCGGCGCGAAGGTGGGCGACTACCAGCGGGTCCTGCGCGAGATCGGCGACCGCTTCCGCGACCGGGACGCGGGCGGCCGGGGTGCGCAGACCTTCGATCTGCGCACCACCGTGCACGCGGTCACGGCCGTCGAATCGGCGCTCCTCGACCTGCTCGGGCAGCACTTGGACGTACCGGTGGCCGCGCTGCTCGGGGAAGGCCAACAGCGTTCCTCCGTACGTGTGTTGGGCTATCTCTTCTACGTGGGCGACCCGGACCGCACGGACCTGGAGTACGTCCGCGAACCGGACGCGGACCACGCGTGGTACCGCATCCGGCACGAGGAGGCCCTCACGCCGGAGGCGATCGTGCGGCAGGCGGAGGCCACGTACGAGCTGTACGGCTTCAAGGACTTCAAGCTCAAGGGCGGTGTGCTCGACGGGGCGGAGGAGGTCGAGGCGGTCGTCGCGCTCAAGAACCGCTTTCCCGGCGCGCGCGTCACCCTCGACCCCAACGGCGCCTGGTCCCTGCGCGAGGCGATCGAGCTGTGCGCCCCGCTCGGCGACGTCCTCGCCTACGCCGAGGACCCGTGCGGCGCCGAGGAGGGCTACTCGGGCCGTGAGGTGCTCGCGGAGTTCCGGCGCGCGACCGGACTGCCCACGGCCACCAACATGATCGCCACGGACTGGCGGCAGTTGACGCATGCGCTTGCCCTGCAGTCGGTGTCGATTCCGCTCGCCGATCCGCACTTCTGGACCATGCGGGGCTCCGTGCGCGTCGCCCAGCTGTGCAACGCGATGGGACTGACCTGGGGCTGTCACTCCAACAACCATTTCGACATCTCGCTCGCAATGGTCACGCACTGCGGCGCCGCGGCGCCCGGCGCGTACAACGCCCTGGACACGCACTGGATCTGGCAGGAGGGCCTGGAACGGCTCACGGTCGAGCCGCTGCGGATCGTGGGCGGCGAGATCGCGGTACCGGACGCGCCCGGGCTCGGCGTCGAGCTGGACCGGGACCGGCTGCTGGCCGCGCACGAGCTGTACAAGGAGAAGGCGCTGGGGGCGCGCGACGACGCCGCGGGGATGCAATTCCTCCTCCCCGGCTGGGAGTTCGACCCGAAGCGGCCCTGTCTGGTGCGGTGACGGACGGCTGCCCGGGGCCCGGCCGGCCGGGCGTTGTCGACCCGCGTGCGACCGATCAGCCCTTGACGATCCGCGTCCCGACCCCGGGCAGCCCCTTGTCCCACCAGTGCCCGTAGCGCCGGTACACCTCGGGATCACGGTCCGCGAGCCAGGTCACGAGGCGCTCGGCCTCCCGCGTCAGACCTCGCCACTGACCCGCCGTGAGCTTGCGGAACGCGGTGAGTTCCAGACCTCCGCCGTCGAGCGACCGCCACACGCCCGCGACCTGCCCGTCGACAAGGAGGCAGGGCAGCACATCGCCGTTGCGGCGGACGGCCGCCGGCCGGAACTCGGCCGGCATGAACCGGCCCGGCACGGCATGCGCGAGCAGCGAGCTGTCCCACATGGGCAGCAGCCGCGGCGGTACGGGGACGTCCTCGGCCGGCACGGTGGCCTCGGGCAGGTCGTACAGCACGGCCCGTCCGGTTCCGCCGACGGGGCGCAGGGTGTCACCGAGCGCGTCGACGGCGTGCTTGACCGTGGCGCTCGGCAGCAGCGTGAACCGCGCGAAGTCCTGTGCCGTCGCCGGTCCGAAGGCCCGTAGATAGGAGAGCAGCAGCTGCTTTGCCCCTTCTCCCGCCGTCACTTCGGGCGCCTTCGGTGCGGCGCGGAAGGTGTTCCGGTGGCCGAAGGACCAAGGACCGCCGGACGGCACGTGATGCAGGGGCGCGTAGGTGCGCAGCGCCCACCAGACGCGCTCGGTGCCCGCGCCGAGGCGCGCCACGACCTCGGCCTCCGCTTCGGCGCCGGTGCGGGGTTCGCGCAGATACGGCGTGAGGTCGGCGAGCAGGGTGTCGGCGTCCTCGGCGCTCAACCCCGTGTCGGTGAAGCGCCGGTCGTACAGGCGCGCGGCGCGCAGACAGCTCAGCATCGCGGCGTGGAAGGCCGGGTGGTCCGCGGCGTGGACGGCGTGCAACGTGATCCGCATCAGACTGGCCTTGACGATCCGGCCGTCCGCGAAGGCCGCGTCCAAGTGCTCGGGGGCGAAGTCCGCGACGCGGTTCCACAGCGCGAGATACGGGGAAGCGGGGGTCTGCGCCTGGAGGGCGCACAGGCGCCGCACCGCGTCCGTCACGTCGATCGGCCGGCGCTCCAGGAGGAGCTGCCGGTCCAAGGTGGCGAGGGCGAGTCGGCGCGCGGAGAGGGTCACGTCGGGATTATGCCGCCCACCTCGGACAACCGCCCGGGTTCAGCCCACCGACCAGGACTCACGGCTGTTGAGATACGCGACGTCCGCACCCGTCGTCGCGCGGTAGGCGGCGTGGAACGCGGCCAGTTCCTCGGCGGTCAGTACGTCCTCGATCCGCGCGAAGCCGTCCGGGGCGCGTCGGGCGACCGTGGCCAGGAGCCGGTCGGCGGGCATGGCGCGGTGGGCGAGGACCAGGGCGCCGGTGACGGGACGGCGTTCGGCTTCGTATGCCTCGAGGGCCTGTTCGGGACCGGGCGCCGTCGCCAGGTGGCGGGCCAGCGCGCGGGCGTCGAGTACCGACTGGGAGGCTCCGTTGGAACCGATGGGGTACATCGGATGCGCGGCGTCACCGAGCAGGGTGACCCGGCCGCGGCCCCACCAGGGCAGCGGGTCGCGGTCGACCATCGGGTACTCGAGGATGCGGCCGGTGGCCTCGAGCAGCGCCGGGACGTCGAGCCAGCCGAGCCGCCAGTCGGCGAAGTGCGGGAGTACGTCGGCCAGTCGGCCGGTGCGATCCCAGTCGGCGGCCGGCCGGCCTGGGCCCGCGAGGCGTACCTCGGCCACCCAGTTGACCAGGGCGCGGCCGCGGATCTCGGCGGAGCGCGACACCGGGTAGGCGACGAATTTGGCACTCTCGTTGCTGCCCGCGACGGCGAGTGTGCGGCCGCCCAGGAACGGGGCGGTCTCCACCAAGCCGCGCCACATTCGGATGCCGTTCCAGAGCGGCGGGCCCTCACCGGGGTGCAGTTGTGCGCGGACGGCCGAGTGGAGTCCGTCGGCGCCGAGCAGCACGTCCGCCTCCAGGGTGCCGCCACCGGCGAACTCCACCCGTACGCGGTCGCCTTCGTCGTGGAAGGCGGTCACGGCGGCGTCCGTCCTGATCTCACCGATGCGGGCGAGCACCGCGTCGAGCAGCAGCCGCTGCAGATCACCGCGGTGCAGGGAGTACTGCGGCCAGTGATAGCCGAGTGCGCGGCCGCGCGGCTCGCCCCAGATGCGGTTGCCGTGCCGGTCGAAGTGGACCATCTCCGCGGTGGGGACACCGGTCTCGGCGAGAACGGTGCCGAGTCCGAGCTCCGTCAACTCCCTTACGGCGTGCGGCAGCAGATTGATCCCGACGCCGACGGGCCGCAGCGAGTGGGCCGCGTCGACGAGCGTGACGCCGAGCCCCGCGGCGTGCAGGGACAGGGCCGCGGTGAGCCCGCCGATGCCGGCGCCCGCGATGAGGACGTGGGTCATGTCCGCCGTACCGCCCTTCCTCGTGCGGCCCGCGGGGCCACGCTGCCGTGATGACCCGGATGGTCAACACGGCTATCCCTGCCCACAGTTACCCGGTCCGGAAGCCTCGCTCCGCCGGGAGCAGCCGCCCCCCACGGCTCGCATCCACCGGGAGCCCCCGCCCCATGGCTCGCAGATCCGCTGGGAGCACCCGCCCCACGGCTCGTACGCTCCCTCCATGCTGATCGAACACCGCGGCCGCCGGCCCTCCGTCCACCCGTCCGCGTACGTGTCCCCCGCCGCCGTACTCTGCGGCGCCGTCACCCTGGGCGAGGGCGTCCGGGTCCTGCACGGCGCCGTCCTGACCGCCGAGGACGGGGAGGTGCGGATCGGGACGAACACCGTCGTCATGGAACAGGCCCTGCTGCGCGGCCGGGACGGGCATCCGGCCACGGTCGGCTCCTGCGTCCTGATCGGCCCGCACGCCCATGTCAACGGAGCGACGATCGAGGACGAGGTCTTCGTCGCGACGGGCGCCTCCGTGTTCCCGGGCGCGGTGGCCGGGACGCGCTCGGAGCTGCGGATCAACAGCGTCCTGCACGCCAACTCGACCCTCCCGCCGGACACCGTCCTGCCGATCGGCTGGATCGCGGCCGGCACCCCTGCCCGCCTCTTCTCCCCAGACCGACACGAGGCACTCCAGCCCGCCCAGATGGAGTTGGACTTCCCCCGCACCGTGTACGGCGTGGACCGCGGGACCCCGATGCACACGATCATGGCCCGCCAGTCGGAGTACTACGGAGCACATCGCACGGACCGGGTGATCGACGAGCCGTAGCCAGGCTCTACGGTACGCGGATGCTCCCCTTGCTCTTCCTCGACGTCGACGGCCCGCTCATCCCCTTCGGCGGCGGCGGTCACCCGACGTACGAGCCCCTGCCCGCCGCCTCGGACGCGAACCCGCTCCTGGCCAGGATCAATCCCGCACTCGGCCCTCGCCTGCTCGCCCTGCCCTGCGAGCCGGTCTGGGCCACCACCTGGGGCGAGGACGCCAATGAGGAGGTGGCACCCCGGCTCGGACTGCCGGACCTGCCCGTACTCGGGTGGACGGAGGGCGGGCGGCCGGAGGGGCTGCTGCACTGGAAGACGCGGCCGATCGTCGCGTGGGCGGGCGGCCGCCCCTTCGTCTGGATCGATGACGAGATCGGTGAGCGGGACCGGTCCTGGGTGGTGGAGAACCACCCGGGACCGTCGCTGCTCCTGCGGGTCGCCCCTGAGCTCGGCCTGACGGAGGCCGACCTGGCAGCCGTCGGACGCTGGCTGGCGAAGCTCGACGGCTAGCGTACGACCGGGAGTTGCACCGTGCCCGTGTCGCCCGGTGCGCTCGTCACCGTGACCGGCTTGACGCCCTTGTTGCCGAGGTAGGCCCCGTCGCTCGCCGCGATCACGAACTGGATGCGGTGGCCCTTCTCGTAGCGGTGCACGATGCCCGGCAGGGACACCGTGAACGGCTTGGTCACGTCCGGTACGCGCACGGGGGCGACGAGCCGGTGCACCAAGGTCTTCCTGCCGTCCGGGGCCACGTCGTACAGCTTCGCGAACAGCACCAGCTTGTCGGCGGCGTCCGACGAGTTCTGGACGCGTTCCGTCCTCGGCGAGACCACCTTCAGCGTGGCCTTCGGGATGCCCACGACCTCTGTCGCCTCGGCGAGCGGCTCGGTCGACCAGTCGAGATACGTGCCGCGGGTGTCGTACGGCGCGGGGTCCGGCAGACCGATCAGGCCGGCGAGCGAGGACTCGGAGTGCGAGGTGGGGATCAGCCAGTTGCGGTACTCACGACTGCCGCGCACCACCTTGCGCCGGTTGTCGACCAGCTTGCCGTCGCCGGAGAGGTAGTACGTGGTGGTCGGCGACGGGGTGTGCGACGCGGTGGCGTAGGTGCGCTGCGGGTCGGCGACCCAGTCGCGGTAGTACGCGAAGTCCGGTCCGGTGTCGGTGCCCTTGTCGCCCTGCAGATAGCGGTCGAACCAGGCGAGCACCCGCTGCCCGACGTAGCTCGACTCCAAGTTGCCCGAGCCCAGGCTCAGTTCACCGCTCGCCGGATCCGTGATTCCTCCGCTGTGCCCCCACGACTGCCAGATCATCTTGGCCGTGGTGCCCTGCGCGCGCAGCGTCTCGTACGTCGCCTGCGCCTCGTTGAGGTTGAACAGCGAGTCCGCCTGCCCCTGCACCAGCAGCGTCGGCGCCTTCACCCGCCGCAGATACGAGACGGGCGAGACGCTCCGCGCATAATCGAGCAGCTCGTCGGTCCGCCCCGCCGGGTAGCGGCCGGAGTTCAGCATCCGGATCGTGTCGCAGGCCCGGTCGACGAAGTGCAGGCAGGTCAGCTTGTTGATCCGGGAGGGGTCGAGCGAGGGGACGAGCAGCGGCTGGCCCTCCCCCATCAGATAGAACCCGTTGGCCCACTGCCACTTGTACGCACCGGGCACGTCGGTGCCCACGGCGTTCTGCGGGTCGAGCGCGTAGGCGAGGTTGTTCCACGTGATCAGCGGAACGAGTGCGTCCACCCGGTGATCGACGGCCGCGGTCGCCAGCTGGATCGCCCCGCCGTACGAGCCGCCGATCATCCCGACGCGCGGATCGTCGCCCTTCTCGCCGCCGTCCGCCGTGACGTAGTCGGCCTTCGTCCCGTCATCTGCCGCGCGCTCGCCGGCGAGGAAGTCGATGAGCGCGGAGGCCGCCTTCGCGTCGATACGGGGGTCGTCCAGGGAGATCAGACAGCCGGAGTTCCCGAACCCGAGCCCGGAGTAGGCGAGCCCGACGTACCCGCGCTGCGCGAACGCCTTGGCCGCACCGGCGGTTCCACCGTCGGCCTTGTTCCCGCCGAAGCCGTTGGTGGTGATCACGGCGGGGGCGGTGTGCCGGGCGTCGACCCCCGCGGGCCGGTAGAGGTCGGCGTCCACGACGCAGGTGCGGTCGCCGGTGTCGACGGTGAACTTCAAGGCGGTGACGGTGTATTCGCCCAGGGCCGGCGTGGTCGCCGCCGCCGGCACGGCGAGGGCGAGCGGTGCGGCGAGGACAGCGGCCGCGGTGCCGACGGCTGCGGTGAGGGTGGCGCGGGATCTGGGCACGGCTCGGGGCACGGTGACCTCCACGGGGCTATACCGACCGGTAGGTTCGGGAATCGAGGTCATCGTGGGGGGTTGGTTACTCGCGGGTCAATAAGCGTGCGGTGGGATTCGTGAACCTGCCACGTATCTCCTCAACTTTGGGTTGCTCCAGGGGCCCGGTCGGCACGACTCAGCGGTCCGGGTGGGTTACCCGGACGACGCGGAACGGCAGGTGGCCGCCGACGGGCGCGACAACTCCCTTTCCTGTGGGCGGGCCTGCATACCAAATGGCCTGAGGGGCGTCGCCGCCACGCCGCGCAACTGTGTAGCTGAATGCGACGGACTGGAGGAGCAGCTCACCTTCCGCGCCAGGCATTTCGACGCGGAGGCGGTAGTTGCCTGGGCTGTCCACTCGCCGGCACGGCATCTCCAGCCAGGGGTATGCGCGCAGGATGCGGCGCGCCCGCCATGCGTTGTATGTGCACACCATGCCCACCTGCACAGACATGACGGCTGTGATCATCGAGAAAACGAACGCCAGCACTGACCAGCTGCTGGCGATGAAAGCGCAGCCCACAGCCACGCCGGCGGCGATGGCCGCGAGCACCACCAGGGCCCACACCGTCCCACGCTCCCGCGCCCGCTTGAGGCTGTTCGCCGTAGCCGGTTCGTCCATCGCCGCCTTGGCCAGGGATTGGGTAGTCATGTGATCAACTCCGCAATGCGAGATGTGGGTTGGCGTCCTGCAGGCGCATCCTTCGGCTCTTCGAAACTGATCGTGCTCGCCACGGCGCCGAGGATGTCCGTGTACGCCTCTGATTGCGTGAGATCGGAGCTGGTCAGCGTCGCTGTGATCAGAGTCGGAGTGCCAGGAATCAGAAAGGTGCACGTGGCCTGACACACTGTCGCGGCGCCCTCGTCGTCGCAGCGCAGTACCCCGGTGGTGAATGCGGCGGCAGTTGTCCGCGCGACGGTTCGCAACTCACACGTATCTGGGGTCCAGTGAACCCACCCCTCGCGGGAGATCAAGGCCCGGGCGGCGGCCACTTGGGGATCGCTCACCAGCGTGCTGGTGGAGGACAGGGTGAACAGCGAAGTGGTCACCGCTTCGTACACATCAGTGCGGTGCAGCCCCAACGCCGCGTAAAACGTGCCGTGGCGGAAGATCTCGTCCAGGGCAGGGGCCCATTCGGGAGCACGCTCTCGAATCGGGGTCAGGCCTGCCGGGTCGAACTCCTGGTATCCCGGAGGAAGCCGGAACCACAGTTGTGGCCTGTCATCCATGGAGGTCCTCACAGGGTTGTTGCGGCGCGCGACAGGCGCGCGAAGGTGCTGGGGATGTCATCTGCGACGATGCGCCCGCCATCGACGGCCGGCGCTACGCTCTCGTAGGTCTCGTCGTCCTTCAGCGGGGTCACGTCCCCCAGACTCGTCGCCACACCCGCGGTCGCGATGCCTACCTCGACCGCTTCCTTCGTCCCCGAGCTGACGCCGTGCAAGGCCCAATCGGTCACGCGATTCGTTCCTCTGGCCATCTCCAGACCTGTCGCCTTCGCGCCGTCCACCAGGCCGACCGCCCCGGCACGGGCAGCGTCATCCAGTGAGCCGGCTGCCCTGACGGCGGTAACCGCGCTCTTCGTGCCACCGGCGGCCAAGCCCAGGACGGGAAGGGCGCCGATGCCGTCACCGACCAGCGTGACCGCGCCGTCCCAGAACTTTGCGTCCAACTTGCCCTCACTGATGCCGCCCCAGACCGCGTCACGGATCTTCGGATCCTTGAGGTGCAGCCCAAACGCACCCGCGCTCGCAGTCGTGGCGATCGTCAGAGCAATGGCGACCCCGACCGGCGGAGTGGCCATCACGGCGGCGAGCCCGGCGACAGAGGCCGCCACCGACAGGTAATCGCCGAGATCCTCCTCAACGAACCCCACAACCTTGTCGAGAACCCCCGGCTCCTCAGGAGCCAACCCCTCATCCGCGGCCTCAAGATCCCGAGCCACCCCCCGAGCCGCCTCCTGATGCACCCCCTCCAACTCCCGCGCCAGCCGCCGCACATCAGCCACCGCGTCCCGCGCCTTCGAGAGTTGCTCGGGGTCCTCCGAGGCCCGGGCCTCCGCCTCCGTGAGTGCCGAAGCCGCCGTCCGTGCGCGGTCCTCGTAGGACTGGGCCGTCAGCCGGCGGGCGACGACGCCGTCGTGCCAGCGCAGCAGCGCGCCCGAGGCCTTCGAGAGGGACTGGTGCGCGTCGAGCAACCGCTTGGGCACGTCCTGCGACAGCGCCCGGCGGAACGCGTCGCCGCCCTCGCCCTGCCAGGACGAGGCCGACCGGAGCAGACGGTCGATCAGCTCGTGGGCCGTGCCCAGCGACTTCGCCGCCTTGGCCACCTGCTTGTGGAGCGCGGAGATCTCCGCGGGGTTCCCCGGCACGGGGTTGAACCCCAGGTGCGGATACGGTCCGCCGGCCGGACCCGCGTCACCCATCGACCCGCACCGCCCGGAACGCCTCCGCGATCGCCCGGTTCAGCTCGACGTACCCGTTGTGGCTGAGAGCCACCGCCGACTGGATGCGCGCGATCCGCTCGCCGAGCTGTTCGGCGCCGTGGCCCCAGGAGCCCTGGAAGGAGTCGCAGGCCGCGTCGAGTTCCGCCGTGCCGATCTGGTCGGCGCGTACGTGGTCGAGCGCGCGTCGCGCCTCGGCCAGCGACTCCACCGAGTCGTGCAGGGCCTTGGCGAACCGGCCCAACTCGGTTGTCTGCACCCGCAGATCAGGGTGTTCACCAGTCATGGCCGAGCACCTTGGCAGAGTCGGAGGGTTGTACGGCAATCAGCATTCACCCGTACGTGGGCCGGCCCGATCATTCAGGACGTGGAGCAACGGACCTGGCACACAGGCCCGCCACCCGGACAGGTGGCGGGCAGGACGGCGGGTGACAGCCGTCAGCACGTCACACCTCCCCCGCCCGCGCACAGCCGTCGGGCCGGGCACCCCTCGTACGAGGAGGCGCCCGGCCCGTCCGTTGCGGCCGCGAGGAGACCGGTTACTTCTTGCCGCCGAAGTTGCCGAGCCCCTTCGGGTTGAGGTGGGCGATATGGCCGCTCTCGGTGCCGGCCGACGGGTCGATGACGCAGTCGATCAGCGCCGGTCCGCCGGCGGCCAGCGCCTCGGTAAGGGCGGCGGTGATCTCGGCGGGCGTGGTGGCGCGGTAGCCCTTGCCGCCGAAGGCCTCGATCATCTGGTCGTGGCGTGCCGCGCTCATCAGGGCGGTCGGCGCGGGGTCGCTGGAGCCGCCGCCGGGTGCCTCGTCGCCCTTGTACACACCGCCGTTGTTCATGATGACGGTGACCACGGGCAGGTTGTAGCGGCAGATCGTCTCCAGGTCCATGCCGCTGAACCCGAAGGCGCTGTCGCCCTCGACGGCGACGACGGGCTGCCCGGACTCCACGGCCGCGGCGATCGCGTACCCCATGCCGATGCCCATGACGCCCCACGTTCCGCTGTCGAGGCGGTGGCGCGGCACCTGCATGTCGATGACGTTGCGGGCGATGTCGAGCGCGTTGGCGCCCTCGTTGACGAGGTAGACCTCCGGGCGTTCGCGCAGCACGTCCCGTACCGCCTTGAGCGCGCCCATGAACTGCATCGGGTGCGGATCCGCCTCGAGGCGCTTGGCCATCTTGGCCACGTTGTCCGCGGTCTTCGCGTCGAGTTCGTCCTTCCACGCCTGGGGGGCGGCGATCTGGCCGGGCTTGGTGCGTTCGGCGAGCGCGTCGAGCACCGACTCGATATCGCCGACGAGCGGTGCGGCGATGGGCTGGTTGGAGTCCATCTCCTTGGGCTCGATGTCGATCTGGATGAACTGTGCGTCCGGGTTCCAGCCCCGCTCGCCGTGGTTGAGCAGCCAGTTGAGGCGCGCACCCATCAGGACCACGACGTCGGCCCGCTTGAGGGCGAGCGACCGCGCGGCGGCCGCGGACTGCGGGTGGCCGTCGGGCAGCAGGCCCTTGGCCATCGACATCGGGGCGTACGGGATGCCCGTGGACTCGATGAACTGCTTGATCTTGTCGTCCGCCTGGGCGTACGCGGCGCCCTTGCCGAGCACGACGAGCGGACGCTCCGCGGAGGCGAGCAGTTCGATGGCGCGGTCCACGGCCTCGGGCGCGGGGAGCTGGCGAGGGGCCGGGTCCACCAGCCTGCTCAGTGTCCTCGCCCCCTCCTCGGCGGGCATGATCGAGCCCAGGACGGCGGCCGGGATGTCCAGGTAGACACCGCCGGGCCGGCCGGAGATCGCGGTCCGCAGCGCGCGGGCGATGCCGCGGCCGATGTCCTCGACCCGGCTGATGCGGTACGCGGCCTTCACGAAGGGCTGGGCGGCGGCGAGTTGGTCCATCTCCTCGTAGTCGCCCTGCTTGAGGTCGACGAGATGGCGCTCACTGGAACCCGAGATCTGCACCATCGGGAAGCAGTTGGTGGTGGCGTTCGCCAGGGCTACGAGCCCGTTGAGGAAGCCGGGCGCGGATACGGTGAGCGCGATGCCGGGCTTCTTGGTGAGGTATCCGGCTATCGCCGCGGCGTGCCCGGCGTTGGACTCGTGCCGGAAACCCACGTACCGGATGCCCTCGGCCTGGGCGAGGCGCGCGAGGTCAGTGATCGGGATGCCGACGACTCCGTAGATCGTCTCGACATCGTTGAGCTTGAGCGCGTCGACGACCAGGTGATACCCGTCGGTGAGCTCGGCCCGGTCTTCATCGCTCGCCGCGGTGTCGGTGGCAGCAGCAGTGTCAGTCATGGTCCGAGCTCCTCCTTGAGCGGGCATACCTGCTTCGGCGGTCATGCGTGCGGCTCCTGGTCTCACCTTGCGCACCCCGCTCGCCGCCGTCCAAGACGTATCGGCGACCAGCCGATAAACGGCGTCTATCGAGCAGTCGGCTCCCCTTCGCCACCTGGGGGTTCGCCATGGTTGATAAGCGCCTGCTATCGGCTGGTCGCCAGTGCGTATTGGACGTGCGCCGAAGGGCCGCGCACGCTCACTGGACGGCAGCCTTACGAGGGTTGTGCCCCGGTGTTCTTCCGTACGAAGGGGTGGTGGTCATGGCCGCTGCGACCGCAGCATCGGTGCGGGGCGTATCGCTGTACCGTCCGCCGGCGATCACCGGCCTCGCGGATCTTCTCGACCGGCCGGTACGGGAACGGCCCTCGGCCACCGCCCTCGTCCACGGCGCCGACCGGGTCCGCCTGTCCTACCGCGCACTGCGCGATCTGGCCGAAGACGTGGCACAGCGGCTCACCCGGTCCGGGCTGCGACGCGGTGACACGGTGGCGCTGGTCGCCGCCAACACCGTGGAGTTCGTGGTCGGTCTGCTCGGCGCGGCCCGGGCCGGGCTCCTGGTGGCGCCGGTGGATCCGGGGTGGGCGAAGGATCAACTCGCCGAGCGGCTTGCCGGGTTGGCGGCGCGCGCCGTACTGGCCTCGCCCGACGTCTGCGTGCCGGAGGCCTGGACGCTGACGGTGGACGCGGCGCGCGGGGCGGTGGCGCTGGTGGAGGGCGAGGTGCGCGAGGCACGGGGCGAGGACCGGCCCGACCCCGCCGACGTACTGGTCCTGTTCACGGTCGGTACCAGCGACCGCGCCAAGATGGTCCCGCTCACCGATATCAACGTGATGGCGGCGGTCCGCGGGATCTGCGGCACGTACGAACTGGGGCCGGGCGACGCGACGGTGGCGGTGATGCCGTTCTTCCACAGCCACGGCCTGTTCGCGACGCTGCTCGCCTCCCTCGCGAGCGGCGGCTGTGTGCTGCTGCCCGACGGCGGGCGGTTCTCGGCCACCACCTTCTGGGACGACGTACGCGCGGTGGCGGCCACCTGGTTCACCGCGGTCCCCGCCGTGCACGAACTGCTCCTGGAGCGTTCGGAACGCGACTACCCCGGCCCGCGGGCGGCCCCCTTGAAGTTCGTCCGCAGCTCCAGCGCGCCGCTGAACACCGCGACTCAGCGCGCCCTGGAACGCACCTTCGGGGCACCGCTCCTGACCGCGTACGGCATGACGGAGTCGACGCACCAGGTCACGAGCGAACCCCTTCCGCAGCACGGTTTCCTCAAGCACGCCTCGGCCGGCCGGCCCACCGGAGCCGAGCTGCGGATCGCGGACGCGCAGGGCCGGCCGTGCGCGACGGGGTCGGAGGGCGAGGTGTGGGTGCGCGGGCCCGCCGTGGCCCGCGGCTACCTCGCCGATCCGGCGGCAACGTCACGCGGTTTCCAGGACGGCTGGCTGCGCACCGGCGACCTGGGCCGTCTCGACGAGGACGGCTATCTGTTCCTCTCGGGCCGCATCAGGAACCTGATCCACCGGGGCGGGCGCAGGATCTCCCCGGAGTATGTGGAGGACATCCTCGCGGGCTGCCCTGGCGTGCTCGAGGCTGCGGTATTCGCGCTGCCGGACGGGGAGTTGGGCCAGCGGGTGGGGGCGGCCGTGGTGGCACGGGAGGGCGAGCACCTGGGCTCTGAGCAGGTACTGCACTACTGCCGGGGGCGGCTGGCGTCCCCGGGGGTACCGGACCGCGTGGAGATCGTCGCCTCCTTGCCGCACACGGCACAGGGCGGCCTCGACCGCCAGGCCGTCAGGGAAAGGTTCGCCATCAGCCACTCCGGTCCTTGAGGGGACCTTCCTGAGACCTTCCATCCAGCCGGACGCTCACCCGACAGGCTGCCGCACCCGACGTCCGCCCACAGGCAACGGCTCCTCGAAGAACTTGTCCAAGGACAGCCCCGTCGCTGCGGCGACAAAGGCACGGGCGGCCACCGACCCGGGCGTAGCCGCGTGGATCGCCACCGACACCTGCGCCCGCACATCGGGCGACACCAACGGCACCGCCCGCGTCCGGCCGATCACCGGCATCGCCCGCAGCCAGGAGTGCGGCACGATGCTGGCCCACTCCCCTACGCCGACATGCGCGTACAGAGACGCGATCGAGTCGGTCTCGACCTGCGGGGTCGCGACAAGCCCGGTGCGGGTGAGTACCTCGTCGATGAGCTGCCGGATCCGCATGTCCGGGGTCAGCAGCGCCAGCGGCAGCTGCGCGGCCTCGGCCCAGGTCATGGTCGCGTCCGGGGGCAGCAGCTGATCCCCGGAGACGACCATGTACCGCTCCTCGTACAGCGGCACGACCTGCAGCCCCTCCTGGTCGTCGGCCCCGAAGTAGCCGATCACCGCGTCCAGCTCGAACTCCCTGAGCTGGCGCAGGAGCTCCTTGGTGGCGAGCCGCGAGCGCACCTGCACCTTGGCCAGGGGATGCGCCGAACAGAACGCGCCCACCGGGAGCGCGAGCGTCGTCGACGCCGTGGGTTCGGTGCCGAGCCGCAGCGTCCCGGTGATCCCGGACTGCACGGCGGCCACCTCGGCCTTGAACGCCTCCTGCTCGGCGAGGATCCGCTTGGCCCAGACGACGAGCCGCTCGCCCTCGGGCGTCAGCCCTTCGTAGGTGTGGCCGCGGTTGATCAGCGTGACGTTGAGCTCGCGCTCCAGCTTGGCGATCGCGGCGGACAGCGCCGGCTGCGATACGTAACAGGACTCGGCGGCCCGCGCGAAGTGCCGCTCCCGCGCCACGGCGACGAAGTACTCCAGCTGACGAAACAGCATGGGTGGCCCCTCCCGCCCGGCGCATGGCCCGATCCGGTCACCGGATCACAGATTGCATACAGTAGACGACGCGGTGGGGGCCAACAAGGAGTTGCGCAGAGCGCGACCGCCCGGCGGAGCGGCTGTCCTACGGAACCGGTGCGGCAGCGGGGCGCGGCAGGGCGGGCGTGCGCGGCGACGGCACGGACTTGTGCTCCCAGCGCTTGCTGATCCGTACGTAGCCGTAGATGACCGAGCCCATCGCGCCCAGCACGATCAGCCCGAAGAGCACGGGGTACCGGGACATCTCGACGGACGCGTAGCGGTACATGAACAGCATGACCGTGAAGACGCCCGCGCCGTAGCCGGCGAGCTTGAGCGCCGAGCGGTCCCAGCCGTGCTCCTGCGCGCGCAGCACCGCCTCGATCGTCAGGACGAACACCACGCCGGACGCGAGATCGACCCCGTAGTGATAACCGAACCCGAGCGTCGCGCTGAGCGTGGCCACCAGCCAGAACGTGCCCGCGAACCGCAGCAGGCGCGGCCCCTTGCGGGAGTGGATGAACAGCGCCGTCGCCCATGCGGTGTGCAGGCTGGGCATGCAGTTGCGCGGGGTGATCTGGTCGAAGGGGATCGCCTGCGGAGCGGTCAGCTTCACCGGGGTGTGCGGCCACACCTGGCCGGCCGCCCACAGGCCGCCGTCGACCCCGTACGCGAAGACGGGTCCGACCACCGGGAAGATCATGTAGATGCCAGGCCCGAGCAGACCTATGAGGAGGAAGGTCCGTACGAGGTGGTGCCGCGGGAAACGACGGGCGGCCGAGACGCTGCGCAGCTGGTAGAGCGAGATGACGACCGCGGCCACGGCGAGCTGCACGTAGACCCAGTCGAGGACATGGGCGCCGACCGGGCCGATGGCCTCCAGGATGCGGCCGGCCACCCACGAGGGATTGCCGAGCGCGTGGTCGGCGGTGGCGAGATAGGGGTCGAGGACCGTTGGGCGGGTCTTCGACGTGATCAGCAGCCAGGCGTCACCGGTCTTGCGGCCGGCGACCAGGAGCAGTCCGAGACCGACTCCCTTGAGCAGCAGCACCCGCTCCGGGCCGGTGCGGCGGGTGACGGCGATGGCGGCGACGCCGGCCATCACCCACAGCGCGCCGTTTCCGAAGTTCATGTCGGCGCCGACGGCCCAGCGCACTCCCCAGAAGGCCAGGTCGATGCCGACCGCGGCCCCGAAGGCGATGAACCGCTCCCGCTTGGTGAGCACGACCATCATCAGCGCCATGGCCGCGTACAGGAGCGGTCCCGAGGCGGGCGCGAAGATCAGTTCGCGCGCCTGCTGGGTGAGCGGTCCGGGCACGCCATACCGACGGGCCGCGACCTCCAGACCCACGACGAAGCCCAGGGCGATGACGCCCGCCGCGACCCAGAGCAGGGTCTTCGGCTGCCACCGTGCGGACTCCCGCGTGCGGCTGCTGCTGCGCGACAATTCCCGCGACGGAATCGGTATCAATGCTCCTGGCCAGTTCGCTCGATATTGGCTCGATGGTCGCTATGTGTCCTTGAAGACGTTGCTTCCCGGTAGAAGGTTCATGCGCGCGATCTCCATGCGATCGAACATGCTAACGGAGCAGCTCGGGCCCCTGTGCATCGGCTGTGACCCGTGCCCTCGATGGGGTGGAAACAAAGTCCTGATCCCCGTGGTTCGCGTGGCCGGGATTCGCCCTCTCGAACGTACGAGCCCCGTGGAGAAGGCTCCACGGGGCTCACTCTGCCGTGCCTGCGGCGGCTAAGGGATCAGCCTCTGCTCCCGCAGCTCGCCATGGACCAGCGCGGCGTACTCCGTGGCGCCCCGGACCGAGGTGTGGGTGTTGTCGCGCTTCTCGTTGTAGAGGTAGAGCGCCTTGGAAGCCTCGGGCCCGAGCTCCTCGACCCGCTGCTTGGTCAGCGCCGTCAGGTCGATCAGCGGTACGTCCTGTGCGGTCGCGAGGGAACGCAGCTCGCCCGGCAGATCCACACCGAGTCCGTTGACGATCAGGGCGGTGCCGTTGTTCAGGGTGCCGTCGCCGTTGAACCAGCGGCGCACGACGGGGGTGACGAGGACCGGCCGGCCGCCCTTCGCCCGTACGCCGTCGATCATGGCGGTGAGGTTGGCGCGGTAGACATCGGCCGGGGTCTGCTTGTCGTTGTGGGCGAGCTGGATGAGGACCAGGTCGCCGCGGTGGATGCGGGCGGCGAGCGCGTCGAAGAAGAGCGGGTTGTCCCGGAAGGACTGTGAGCCCTCCCCCGAGTCGGCGTAGTTGGCGACCACCTGCCCCTTGCGGAGGAACTGCGGGAGCTGCTGGCCCCAGCCCGCGTACGGGTCGCCCGGCTGGTCGCAGACCGTGGAGTCACCGGCGAGCAGGATCTGGCGGGCCCGGGGCGCCGGGGTGACGCGCAGGTCCGCGAGCCGTGGCGCGGCGCCGCTGAAGGTGAGGTCGAGACCGGGGGTGCCGGCCGGTCCGGTGGGCTCGCCCTCCGGGTCGCGTACGTCGACCGTGAAGGTACGGCGCAGGGTCTCGCCCGGCTCGGTGGCGGTCTCGGCGACCAGGGTGCGCCGGGTCTCGGCCGTCACCGCGGTGCTGCCCGCGTCCTCGCCGCCGAGCTCCAGCGTCACGGTGTACGTGCCCACCGGGACGTCGAAGTGGCAGGTCACCGGGACGGTGGTGGTGCAGTGGTCGAGGCCGGGGCCCGTGCCGAATCCAGGGCTGCCTGCTTGCGCGGGGGCGTAGCCGGGGGTGTCGGCGTGTGCGGGGACGGAGCCGCGGCTGTCGGCGTGCGCGGGGACGTAGCCGCGGCTGTCGGCGTGCGCGGGCACGGCGGACAGCGAGCCGAGGGCGGCAACTGCCGTGAGCAGTGCGGTCGTTGCGTATCTCATCGTGGCCGTCCTCAGCCCGGGATCTTGTCGCCCACCAGGGCGAGGTTCTGGATGGCGGCGAGCCCGAACAGAGCGGTCTCGTTGGTGTTGACTTTGAGGTTCTCGTAGCCGGGTTCGAGGACGGAGGGGCCTTCGAGCTCGGTCTTGCTCCAGTCCGTTGCGGATGTGTAGCCGTCGCTCTTGAAGAACTTCTGCCACGCGCGGGCGGCCAGCTGGTCGTCCTTCAGCTGCGCCGCGGCATAGGCGTCCTGGCGCGAGTGGCCCTGGAAGAGGAGCAGCGTGCCGAAGTTGGAGCCGTAGCGCGCCGCCTGCTCGGCCTTGGTGGCGTTGAAGTAGCGGCAGTAGTCCAGCCAGGCCTCCTTGAACGCGGGCATCTCGATGATGTCGATGAGCTCGGCGCACATCTCGACCAGGCCGAACATCGCGGACAGGTGCGAGACCCCGACTGCGGGCTTGTCGGCGACGGCGAACTCTCCGGTGTCCAGGTCGTACAGACCCGTGCCCTGTACGAACCCGTTGGGCTGTGCGGCGATCGTCTCCATCGTGGAGCGCAGCCGCGCCTCGGCCTTGTCCGCCTTGGGTCCGCGCCGCTCCCACTCGGTCAGCCAGGCCGCGGCGAGTCCGCTCCAGTCGGTGCCGAAGCCGATGGACAGCGCGTGCCGGTCGGGGGTGTACGGCTCGGTGCGGATCTTGCGGATGGGGTCGAGGACCAGGAAGGTCTCGTCGCTGTCGACGAGGGCGTGCATCAGGTCGCCGACGCGTTCGTCCGCCGTGAGGAAGTAGTACTGCCGGCGGTAGACGGCGGTACTGATGCGCTGCTGCTTGGCGCTGCACGCGAAGTGCTGCACGCCGTGCCTGGTGCCGAGGCCCGCCCACTTGCCGAGGTGGTACACGTCGACCTCGCCGGTGTGCCGGGTCATGGCCTCGGCGAAGCGGAAGATGTCGGAGCGGCCCGAGCGCAGATACGCGTACCAGAGCCAGAGGTCCGGTGAGAGCTCGGAGTTGTCCCAGGCGTACCCGCCCACGTCGTAGCGCCACTGGTGCCGGTCGCTGTCGTAGGTGTGCATGATGTCGCCGTAGTCCCAGAAGCCGTACCAGCGGCGCTGCTCGACCTGGTCCTTGTAGTACGTGAAGAGGAAGTCGAGCTGGTCCTCGATCTTCGCCTTGGCGGCGGTGGAGCGGTCCACAGGGGCGAAGAGCCCGCCGAAGACGCCCGCCTTGGTCAGGTCCTCCGGCGCGGCGGCGAGTTGGGGCGGCATCCGCACGGCGTCCGCCTGCCGCACGAGCGTCTCCGCGCTCGGGGTGGACGCGTTCGCCCAGAACGTCAGCTCGCTGGTGCGGGCGATGCCGTACGGGGTGCCGAAGCCGGGCTCGTAGTCCTCGTACGTGATGTTGAGGCCTTCGAGTTGTTCGGGATACGTGTCCTGGCCCATGCCGTCGTGGTAGAAGCGCAGGTCCATCGGCTGGGCCTCGGGCGACCAGAGCCACAGGGTCACCTCGGCCTCGTCGCTCGCGGCGCCGCGGATGTCGAGCTGGGCGGGGTGCTTCTGCCAGAAGTCCCGCAGCCCGAAGGAGAGTCCGCCGCTCACGCCGCCGACGTATCCGAAACCGTTCGCGCGTCCGCCGCCGCCCGCGGTGATCCAGCCGTGGCCCGCCTTGGTGCGCTTGCGCAGGGTGAAGCCGTCGGCGCTGAGCTGGCTGAGGGTGTAGTCGCCCCACTCGGGGATGTACTGCAGGCGGCTGGTGACGCGCTGGTCCCAGGTCGCCGGGTCGGGCAGCTTCTCGCCCTTGACCTGCACGGTGCGCACGGCGGCTCCGGGGTCGCGGCGCAGTCCGGTGATGCCCTTGACCGCCTCGGTCAGGAAGCCGACGGCCGGTGCGGTGCCCTCGCCCGCGATGCGGATATGCCGGTCGTACGCCGCGTCGCGCATCGGCACGGTGAAGCGGACGCCGAGGCCGCGGATGAAGTCCTTCTCCTGGTCGCCGTCGTACGTGATCGTGTGCACCATACGGAAGGACTCGGCGCCCGCGTAGAAGTAGAGCCGCACGCTGAACGGCAGCCAACTGCGGCTGCCCTTGCGGTGCTTGCCGTCGATGCGGACCACCGCGCGGACGGGGCCGTCCTGTTCGACCTTCGCGCCGCTGATCTCGCCGTCGAACTTCTCCCACTTGGCGTTGCCCGCGTCACCGTCGTCCAGGTCGCTCTGGCGGAGCAGGACGAGGCGCCCCTGCTTGGCGATCTCGGTGGAGCCGCGCGTGACGGACTCCACGAGCTTGCCGCCGTCCTTGCGGACGACGGCCCTGATCACACCGGTGTCGACGGTGATACGGCTGCCGCTCCGGGTGACCGTCACCTTCTTGTCGGCCGTGGCGGCGGTGCCCGCGGCGAGCGTGAACTTCTCGGCGCCTGCTGCCGCGGGACCGACGGCGTGGGCCGTCCACTTGAGGGAGCCGTCGGGCCAGTAAGCGGTGGGCCAGGTCTGTACGGGAACGGCCTTGCCGTCGGCGGTGGCCAGCGCGAAGTCGGTGCCCTCGTCATGGGTGCCCTTGGTCCAGGGCACACCGAAGGTCGACCCGGCGGCGGCGCCGAGGCCGCCGTCCTCCAGCCAGCTGATGGTGACGGGGTCGGCCGCGGCGGGCGCCTCGGGGGCGGCGGCCCGCGCCTCCTGGGCGCCGAGCAGCCAGCTGGTCTGGCCGGCGACTCCTGCCGCCGCGGCCAGCTTGAGCAGGGATCTACGGGTGGAAGGCATGGTTCTCCTTTACGCGGACATGACAGACCTGAAGGAAGGGGCGCCCACGCGCCTGCCGAACGGGATGGGCGCCCAACACGCTCGTGGAGCATGGAGGTTCAGCCGGCCCGTCGCCGCTCCACGGCCAGGGCCGCCGCGGTGACGATGCCGAGGGCGGGCGCCACCAGCGGTGCGGCGAACCACGCGGACGCCGCGATCACCGCGAACCCGCAGATCAGGGCGGACGATCCGGCCGGGTCGAGCACGGTGCGCCGTACGGCCGCGGCGAACAGCGCGCGCCACGAAGCACCCGGCTCCCAGGACACGGCCGCCCGGAGTGCGGCGACCACCGCCACAAGCGCGGCCAGCACACCGGCCGTTCCCACGAAGGCGCCGCCGGGCAGACCCGCCCGTACGACGGCGAGGTCCGCCCACACGAGGGCCAGCGCCGCCCATCCGGCGAGACCGGCGAGCCAGCCGCGCCGGACGGCCGTTCGCCAGTCCTGGACGAACTGCCGCCACCCGGAGGCCTCTTGCCCCAGGTGGCGGCGCAGATGCGCGGCACCTGCGGCCACCGCGGCAGGCAGCGTGACCAGCGGCAGCGCGGCCAAGAAGGTCCAGACGCCGGTGAGCAGGCACTCGGCGAACACGGCGAAGCCGCGCTGGAAAGCCGACTCGCCGCGCCGCGCCCGTACCGACGGGGAAGTCACGCTCATGATGCGCTCAGCCCTTCAGTCCCGAGGTGGCCATACCGTCGATCAAGTACCGCTGGAACGCCAGGAAGAAGGCGAGCACCGGCAGCAGCGCGACCAGGGACATGGCGATCATGCCGCCGTAGTCGGACACGGCCTCCTGGTCGACGAACATCTTCAGGCCGAGGGCGACCGTGTACTTCTCGGGTGTGTTGACGTAGATCAGCGGACCCATGAAGTCGTTCCACGTGTTGATGAACGTGAAGATCGCGCTGGTGATCAGGGCGGGCCGGCACAGCGGCAGCACGATCGACCAGTAGATCCGCAGATGCCCGCAGCCGTCCAGCCGTGCGGCCTCGTCGAGTTCCTTGGGCAGGTTGCGCATGAACTGCACCATCAGGAAGACGAAGAACGCCTCGGTGGCCAGGTACTTGCCGAGCAGCAGCGGCGTGTAGGTGTCGATCAGCTCCATCTTCTGGAACAGGACGTACTGCGGGATCAGGAGCACGTGGTACGGCAGCAGGAGCGTGCCGATCATCAGCACGAACAGAACGTTGCGGCCGGCGAACTTGATCCGCGCGAAGGCGTACGCGGCCAGCGAGCAGGACAGCAGGACGCCGATCACCGAACCGACCGCGAGGAAGGCCGAGTTGTAGAAGAACGTGGTGATCGGGATGTCGGCGAGTCCGTCGGCGAGCCGCGTGTAGTTCTTCGCGACCGGGTCGGTGGGCAGCAGTTGAAGGCTGCCGATGATCTCGTCGCCCTGCTTGAAGGACGCCCCGATCAGCCAGATGACCGGGTAGAGCACCACCGCGAGGACGGCGAGGGCTCCGGCGTGCCAGGCGAGAGAGCCCCGCGTACGGCGGCTCGAGTTGGCCATCACGGCCGGCGGTGCGCTCATCGGGCGCCCTCCTCGTAGTGCACCCAGCGCTTCTGGGACCAGAACAGGACCGCGGTCACCAGCGCGACCGCGACGAGCAGCATCCACGCCATGGCGGAGGCGAGCCCCATCCGGCTGTTCTCGAAGCCCTGGACGTAGAGGTAACAGGTGTAGACGAGCGAGCCGTCGGCCGGACCGCAGGCGCTGCCGCCCGCGCCACCGCCGACGATGTACGCGGAGGCGAAGATCTGGAACGAGTGGATGGTCTCCAGGAGCACGTTGAAGAACAGCACCGGGGAGATCATCGGCAGCGTGATGCTCCAGAACCGGCGCCAGGGCCCCGCGCCGTCCACCTCGGCCGCCTCGTACAGCTCACGCGGCACCTGCTTCAGACCCGCCAGGAAGATGACCATGGGGGCGCCGAACTGCCAGACGGTGAGCCCCACCAGGGCGTAGAGGATCCACTGCGGATCGCCGATCCAGCCGCCCACGTCCACGCCGAAGAAGGTGCGCTGGGCTTTGTCGACCGGGCCGTCGTCCGAGAAGATCGCCTTCCAGACGATCGCCACGGAGACACTGGCGCCGATCAGCGAGGGCGCATAGAACGCGGCCCGGTAGAAGCCCTGGCCGCGCCGCTTCTGCGCGAGCAGCAGCGCGACACCGAGGGCGAGCAGCAGCTTCAGGGGCGTGCCGATCACGACGTACCACAGGGTCACCGACACCGAGTGGCGCCAGCGCGGGTCGTCGAACATCTCCTGGAAGTTCGCGAGGCCGATCCACTTCGGGGAGTCGAAGAGGTTGTAGTCGGTGAACGCGAAGTACAGGGAGGCGATCATCGGGCCCGCGGTGAGCAGCAGGAACCCGGCGATCCAGGGGGACATGAAGAGATAGCCGGCGAGGTTCTCGCGCCGTCCCCGCCGCCTGAGGGCGGCGGCGGGGGGCGGCGCGGGCGCGGGGGGGGGGCGCGGGGCCCCGGCCCTGTTGTCGGGGGGCCC
>NZ_JAEIMH010000017.1:36889-113027 GCF_016464295.1 Streptomyces sp. N35
GCCCCCCCCGCGCCGCGGGGGGGGGGGGGGGGGGTCCGGCGAGGGCGCCGGAGCGGGGCGCGGGCCCGGCACCTTGATGCCGGTGCCCGTCGCCTCCGTTGCTCGGACGTCAGTCACAGTGGGGCCCATCAGCTGCCGAGAGCCGTCTTCGACTCGGTGAAGAACTGCTTGACCGCCTCGTCCACCGAGCGCGTACCCAGGCCCACTTCCTCGGCAAGGCGCATGAAGGCCGTCTCGCAGACGTCGGCGCCCGCCGGGTGCGGGGTGATGGGCTCGAGGACGCCGGACGCGACGAGCGACTCCTCGTACGCGGCGATCTCCTTGGCGACCGGGTCGGTGGGCTCGAAGGCCTCGAACTGGGCGGTCGTGGCCGGTACTCCGCGGTCGTAGCCCATGATCTTGGCGACCTCGGGGTCGTGCACCATGAAGTCGATGAACTGGGCGACTTCCTTGGGGTGCTTGGTGCGCTTGGAGGCGCTGAGCATCAGCGAGCCGAGGTACTGGCCGGTCTTCTTGCCGTCGGTGGTGGGGATCGGCGCGAGACCGTACTCGCTCTTGCCCTCCGCGCTGTAGCGGTTGGTGAAGTTGTCCCAGGTGAACTCGCCGGCCGCCAGCTCGGCGGTGACGGCGGACTTGGGCTTGGCCTGGACCACCTTCTTGGTGGGGGCGACGATGCCGGACTTGGTGTCCCGCTCGGCCTTCGTCCACCAGTCGGTCAGGTCGGCTTCGGTGAACCCGAGGCCCTTCTCGGTGAAGAAGGCCTTGCCGTTCTGGCGCAGGTAGAGGTCGTACATGTACATGACCCCGTGCATGCCGCTGTCACCGGCGCGGTCCGTCTTGTCGCGGATCTTCTTCAGCGCGGCGTCGAACTCGTCCCAGGTCCAGCCGGGTTCGGGCTTGACGCCGGCCTTGGTGTAGATGTGCTTGTCGATGACGAGAGCCATCGAGTTGCTGCCCACGGGGACCCCGAGCAGCTTGCCGTCGACCTCGCCGAACTTCTCCAGGCCCGCACGGAAGCCGTCGAGGCGGAGGTGACCGGCCTTGGCCTGCTGGTGCAGGTCGAGGAGCACGTTCTTGGCGTCGTACTTGCGCAGGAAGCCGATGGCGTTCTGGAAGACGTCCGGCGGATTGCCCCCGGAAGCCTGCGTGTTGAACTTCTTCCAGAAGTCGGGGTAGGGCTGGAAGTCCGTCTTGATCTTGATCTTCGGGTACTTCTTCTCGAAGAGTTCGATCGTTTCATTGATCCGCTTGGCCCGGTCGTCCGCACCCCACCAGGAGTACCGCAGCGTCACCGTCCCGTCCCCCGAGCCGCCACTGCCTCCGCAACCAGCCGCCGTAAGGCCGAGAGCGGCGACGGAACCGCCGGTGATCTTCAGCATTGCACGACGGTCAACTCTCCTGGCCATGCGCATGGTTGAGCCCCCTCTTGCCGGTTGAAACGTTTTTAGTAAGCGCTTGCCGGGACAAAGTAGGGATCGCCGTCGGGTACGTCAACGGTTCGGACCGCATCCGTTTCGAAGCGCTTCGATTTACACGCCTTCGAGAGGATCAGCGCAGCCGGATCACGTTCCAGGACAGAGGCTCCAGGACGGCCTTCAGCGTGCCTTCCGCCAGCGTCGTGCCGAGGATCGCGTGCGGCGTGACACGCTCGGGGTCGTCGAGGGTGTTGCGTGCGTCCGGGTCTGCGTCGGACAGCGCGCTGTGCCCGATGAGCCGGCTCAACCCCGGGTCGCGCAGCGCCACTTCGAGCGGCAGCTCGTCGGTCCGGCTGCGGTTCACGGCGAAGACCGTGACCGTGCCGTCTTCGCCGCGTACCGCCGTGGCGTGCAGCAGCGGCACCTCGCCGTACTTCTTCGTCGTGTACGAGGGAGAGTCCACGCGGACGTCGAGGACCTCGCCGCGGCCGTACCGGGACGCTTCGGCGAAGGGGAAGAAGGTGGTCTGCTTCCAGGCCGGGCCGCCCGGCTCGGTCATGACCGGCGCGATGACGTTGACCAGCTGGGCAAGACAGGCGATCTTCACGCGGTCGGCGTGGCGCAGGAGGGCGATCAGGAGCGAGCCGAGCACGACAGCGTCGGTGACGGTGTAGCTGTCCTCGAGGAGGCGCGGGGCCTCGGGCCAGACGCGTCCGTCCAGGGGCGTGCGCTCCGCCTCCTCCTGGTACTTGGTCATGTACCAGACGTTCCACTCGTCGAAGGAGAGGTTGATCTTCTTCGGCGACTTGAGCTTCGCGCCGACGTGGTCGCAGGTGGCGACGACGTTCTCGATGAAGGACTCCATGTCCACGGCCGAGGCCAGGAAGGAGTCCACATCGCCGGCCGTCGGCTCGTAGTAGGCGTGCAGGGAGATGTGGTCGACGACGTCGTACGCCTCCGTGAGGACCGTCGCCTCCCAGGCGGCGAAGGTGTCCATGGACTGGCCGGAAGAACCGCAGGCGACCAGTTCGACGTCGCGGTCGATCTGCCGCATGGCGCGGGCGGTCCCGGCCGCCAGCCGCCCGTACTCCTCGGCGGTCTTGTGGCCGGTCTGCCAGGGGCCGTCCATCTCGTTGCCCAGGCACCACAGCCGGATCCCGAACGGCTCCTTGTCGCCGTGCGCCGCCCGCAGGTCCGAAAGCGCGGTCCCCGAGGGGTGGTTGGCGTATTCCTGCAGCTCGATGGCCTCGCCGACGCCCCGGGTGCCGAGGTTGAGGGCCATCATGGGCTCGGCACCCGGGCCGAGCTTCCTCAGGAAGGCCATGAACTCGGCGAGCCCGAAACGGTTGGTCTCCGTGGACCGCCAGGCCAGGTCCAGACGACGCGGGCGCTCGTCGACGGGGCCGACGGAGTCCTCCCACCGGTACCCGGAGACGAAGTTGCCGCCGGGATACCGGATCACGGTGACCCCCAACTCCCGTACGAGAGCGAGCACATCGCCCCGCAGTCCGGCCTCGTCGGCGGTGGGGTGGCCGGGTTCGAAGATGCCGGTGTACACACAGCGGCCGAGATGCTCGACGAAGGAGCCGTAGAGACGGGGGTCGACCCGGCCCACGGTGAAGGCCGGGTCGAGGGTGAGGCGGGCAGCGCGGGACATGAGGGTCCTTTGTTCGATATTTCGAATGCTGATCGTCACATCGAACGGACCGTAGAGTCCTGGCGCTCGCGCGTCAATGCCAGTTGCTGATCCGTACGTCGTGCGGCGCGGGTTCGCCCTTGCCCGTCTCGGTGAGGTGCTTGAGGCTCATCAGGAAGGTGGCCCACTTGGTGCTGCAGTGGTGCATGAACTCCCCTGGCTCCTTCCAGCCTTCATGCCGGAACAGCACGATGGTGTACCCGTCCTCCTGCTTCAGCTCGAAGGCGATCCGCGTGCCGATCCACTCCTCGGGGCCGTCGACGACCTCCCAGAGCACCCGCTCGGTGGGCTCGGCCTGCAGCACCAACATGTCGAAGCCGTCAGGCATCGGCACTCCGTGGAAGCGGAACTTGAGGATCCCGCCCACGTCGCTCTCACCGGACGTCTCCCGCGTCCACCAGCTCGCGAGACCGTCGACCGTGGTCAAGGCGGCGTAGACCTTCTCGGGGGTGGACGTCGTTCCGATCCTGTGCAGGATGTCGGCCATGTCATGCCTCTTCTCAGGTGGGCGCCCTGGTCCGGGCGCGAAGGAGTTGTTCGCAGAGGTCAGTTCCCCTGACCCCGCTGAATCGCTTCGGCGATCCGCTTGATGCGCTGCAACCGGGCGTCCCAGGCGGCGGTCACCGAGGACAACTGCTCGACAGCACGGGCGAGTTGTCCTTCGTCCACGCGAAAGCGACGCTCGCGCCCCGAAGCGGCGGAGTGGACGAGCCCGACCCGTTCGAGCAGCTGGAGATGCTTGGCCACCGCCTGCCGCGTCACGGGAAGACGCTCGCTCAGCGTGGTCGCCGTTCCGCCGCCCTCGGCCAGCATCAGGTCGAGCATCCGGCGGCGGGTGGGGTCCCCCACCGCCGACCAGAGCTCGTCGTCGACGGTGTCGCTCACGCCGTCCGCACCAGCCGGGCGGCGTAGGCGACGAGGCGGGGCAGGAAGTGGTCCCAGCCGGTGACGTGATCGCCGTACTGCTGTTCACGCTCGTCCCGGTCGGAGAATTTCTCCGTGAACCCGGTCTCGCAGAACCGCAGCAGCGTGCCCGCCCCCGACGGGATCAGATCGAAGGTCACCAAGAAGGAGTTGGACGGCGCGGCGGACTCACCCTCGCCGTACGCCCAGCGGAACGAGAACCGCCGGGGCGGGTCGGCTTCGAGGACCGTGAGAGGTACGGCCTTCGCGTCCGGCGCACCCTTGGCGCCGAACGTGATGACGCCCGTGGCACCGGCGGCCGGGGTGAGCTCGGCCTCGTCCGGCCACCACTCCCTGAGGTGCTCAGGTGCGCTGATGACCTTGTAGACGACGTCGGGTGCGGCGTCGATCCGGATCTCCCGCTCGATCCTGGCGTGCTGCATGCTCTCCTCCATCATCGCGCAACCTTTCGTTGCACATAACGATAGAGCAGTCCGCCCCTATGTGCAACCAATGGTTGCACATAGGGGCGGACATGCAGGTCAGCTCAGTGAGAACGTGGCGAGCCGCAGCCCCTGCGTGAGGACCAGGTACACGTCCTGCCGCCGGGAAGCACCGGTGAGCGAGGCCGTCACCTCCGTGTACGTGTACCGCGACCCCGTGCTCGTCACCGTCGCACGGCCGGCCAGCCGGCCGTCCGGAGCGCCGAGCCGGACCTCGACCGCTCCCTCGCCCGACGACTCCTTCGCGACCCGTGCCGTCAGGCGCCGCGCGCCGCCGCGCAGATCCGCGTCGGCGAACAGCAGCCAGGCCCGGCCGGATTCCGCGCCGACGGCCGTGCCGCGCGGCTTGGCCTCGTCGACAAGGCGTACACCCGCGTAGTCGTCGAAGTTCTCCGCCCGTGTGGTGCGCGACAGATCGCGCGCCGGGACGCTCTCGCCCCGCACCTCCAGGGTCGTACGGCCGCGCAGGTCACCGGAGGACGACCCGACCATGACCTCGTATGTGCTCTCCTCCACCACCCACCGGGAACGGGTGACGTCCCAGTGCGCCAGATCGTCCCGCGACAGCGGCAGGGTGACGGTCAGCGTCCGGCCCGGCTTCAGGGTGACCTTGCGGAACGCCTGCAGCTTCTTCAGGGGCTGCTTGACCCGGGAGGTGCGCTGCCGGGTGTAGAGCTGCACGACCTCGGCGCCGGTGCGGCGCCCGGTGTTGGTGACCGCGACCTCGATCCCGCCGCGGACGGCGCGCGGCTTGCCGTAGCGGAAGGAGGTGTACGAGAGGCCGTGCCCGAACGGGTAGAGCACCTCGCCCTTGAAGTACTGGTACGTGCGGTCGAACTTGATGTTGTCGTACTCGAGCAGGGACGGCAGATCGTCCTCGGAGCGGTACCAGGTCTGGGTCAGCTTTCCGGACGGACTGACGTCACCGAAGAGGACGTCGGCCAGCGCGTTGCCCGTCTCCTGGCCCGCGTGGGTCGTCCAGAGCAGGGCCGGGACGTGCTCCTGTTCCCAGGTGAGCGTCGTCGGGTAGCTGTTCTCCACCACGACCACCGTCTTCGGATTGGCCGCCCGCACGGCCTTGACCAGCGCCGCCTGGGTCTCGGCCAGGCCCATGTCCTCGCGGTCGTCGGTCTCGCGGGAGTTGATGAAGGGCATGGAGCCCACCACGACGATGGCCGTGTCCGCCGTCCGCGCCGCCGCGACCGCCTCTTCGATGCCGTCGCGCACGACCTCTCGGGTGTAGCGGCTCGCCTCGGCCGCGGAACCGAGCACCAGGACGCCGTCCGCCGCGCGGGCACGGAGGTAGACGTTGTCGCCGAGCCAGTTCTCGTATCCGACGTACTTGAGCAGGACCGTGCCGTCGCTCTGCTCCTGGAGCGAGAACAGCTGCGAGACGAACCAGCCGTTGGGCTGCGCCTGGTCGTTGAAGAACTGGTAGCCGCTCCCGCCGGGGTCGCGCATGCCGACGACCTTGCCGTTGGCGGCCGCCCGCAGCGTGACCACGCCCTGGCCCCAGCCGAAGACGTCGAAGTGCTCCGTGGCGCCGGGCTCCGTGGCGCTCTCCTTGAGGGCCGCACCGGCCGCTCCCGTGCCCGCCGTGACATACGCGCCGGTCGAGGCGTTCTTGAGCGCGATGCGGTCGACGCCCTCGCTGCTCACCACGTCCGCGCCGGCGCCGAGCCGCTTCGTGATCCCGTCCAACGGCGTGACGCGGTACGGCAGTTCGCCGGAGTACCAGTCGGTGTAGAGGGTGTCCGCGAGCGGGCCGACGACGGCGACCTTCCGCAGCGCGCGGGCGTCGAGCGGCAGGGCGCCGCGCTCGTTCTTCAGGAGCACGATCGCCTCGGCGGCGGCCTTGCGGGCCAGGCGCCGGTGCGCCGGGCTGTCGATGACGGACTTGTCGAGGTGCCCGTAGGGGCCGCCGTTCTCGTCGAACTCGCCGAGGCGGAAGCGGATGTCCAGGATGTGCCGTACGGCCGTGTCGACGTCCGACTCGGCCAACAGCCCCTTGCCCAGGGCCTCGTTGATCGCCGCGATGGTCTTGGAGGGGTCCGTGTCGTCGGTGGTGAAGCTGTCGAGGCCCGCCTTGAGGATCGCGGCGTCCGCCTCGGCGAGGGTGTCGAAGTACTTCTGCGAGCCGCCGGCGGGCAGGTTGTTGGGCGCCCAGGCGTCGGTGACGTTCAGGAGGGCGCGGTCGGTCCAGGTGCGCACCGAGTTGTTGAGGTCGGTGACAGTGCAGGGGCGGCCGTTGACCAGGTTGTACGCGGTCATCACACCGCACGCCGCGTCGGCCGCGATGGCCGCCTTGTGCGCGGGCTCCTCATACTCCTTGAACACCCGGGGCCGCAGGTCCGAAGAGGTCTGGTCCCGCCTGACCTCGTTGTTGTTGGCCAGGTAGTGCTTGACCAGCGGCGCCGTCTTGAGGTGGTCCGGGTCGCCGCCGCTGAGGCCCTTCGCGTACGCCGTCGCCATCACACCGGTCAGGTGCGGGTCCTCGGAGTAGCCCTCCTCGTTGCGGCCCCAGCGCGGGTCGCGCAGCAGCTGGGTCACCGGCGCCCACACGTTCAGGCCCCAGCCCGCGGGGCGTTCGTGCTGCAGGCCGCGTACCTCGTCGCCGACGGCGGAGCCGACTTCCTCGATCAGCTCCGGGTTCCAGGTGGAGCCGAGGCCGATGGCCTGCGGGAAGACGGTGGCGGGGCCGAGCCAGGCCAGACCGTGCAGCGCCTCGGTGCCGGTGCGGAACGCCTTCATGCCGAGGCGGGGTATCGCGGGCTGCCACTGGTGCAGGAGCGAGACCTTCTCGTCCAGGGTGAGCTTGCCGAGCAACTCCTCGACACGGCCCGCGAGTCGTGCGGCAGCCGGCGAGGCGGCCGGGGCGGCCGGGGCGCCGAGCGCGGCCGCCGGGCCGGCGGCGGCTCCGGCGGGGGCGGCGGCGAACGGGAGGGTGGTCATGGTTCTGCGTCTCACGTGGGTTTCTCCTTCTCGTCTGGCTCAGTGCTCATCTGGCTCGTCTGGCTGATCTGGCTGTCTGGCTGATCTGGCTGTCTGGTCGAATCGCGTCGACCCATGTCATGGATCAGGGTGATGCGGTACGTGCGTCCGGTCCGCTCCTCAGCCCGAGGCGGACCGCGGCGCCGTGGACCGCCGGCGCGTCAACCGGGGCGGCAGCAGGGTGGATTCGGGTACGGGGAGCTGCGCCAGCTTGCGCATCAGGAGCTCCACCGCCTCGGCCCCGATCTCCGCCGACGGAACCGCCACGTTCGACACCGGCAGGGGCGCCTGTTCGGCCTGCGCGTCGGGGCAGATCGCCACCACCGACAGGTCCTCGGGCACCCGCAGGCCCAGCTCGCGGAACGCGTCGATGAGCGGCTGCACCAACGGTTCGTTGTGCACCACGAGGCCCGTCAGCCCCGGGTGTCGGCGCAGCAGCCGCTGCGCCATGTCGCGCGCCGCCGCCTGCGTGGCCTCACAGGGGTGGACCGTCGACGTGAGCCCGCGCTCGTCCGCGGCCGCCGTGAAGCCGCGCGTGACGCGCTGGGCGAAGCCGGTCTCCCGCAGATAGACCTCGGGCGGCGAGCCGACAAGGGCCACGCACCGGTGGCCCAGCTCGGCCAGATGCCGCACGCACGCCCCGCCCGCCGCCTCGAAATCGAGGTCGATGCAGGTGAGCCCCCGCGGCTCGGCGGGGAACCCGATGAGGACGCTGGGCCGGTCGAGCGCGCGCAGCAACGGCAGCCGGGCGTCGTGCAGTTGGACGTCCATCACGATCAGCGCGTCGACGAGCGCCGTGTCCGCGACGCGCCGCAGCCCCTCCTCTCCCTCCTCCTGGGTGAGCAGCAGCACGTCGTGGTCGTGCCCGCGCGCCGCGGTCACCACCGACACCGCGAACTGCATGACCACCGGCACATGCATCCCGGTGCGGAACGGCACCACCAGGGCGAGCACGTTGGATCTGCTGCTGGCCAGCGCTCGGGCGCCGGCGTGCGGCCGGTAGCCGAGCGTGTGGATGCTGGCTTCGATGCGCTGTCTGGTCTCCGCCGAGATCGGCCGCTTCCCGCTCAGCGCGTACGAGACCGTGCTCGGCGACACCCCGGCGTGCCGGGCCACATCGGTGATCTTGACCATCAACTCCCCCTGGACGACTGGTCGGACGGACCCGGCTCAGCCCAGCTCCGCCACGACCACCCCGGTGCCCGCTTCGGCGCGCGTCTCGGGGCCGCCGGCCACCTGAAGCCCCCACGGCCGGCTCGTATCGCTCGCCGAGGCCCGTACCGTGGAGCCCTCGCGTACGACAGTGAAGTCCACGCCGCCCACGGTCAGTTCGACCCGCTCGCCGCTGCGCAGCCCGTACGCACGCAGCGTCACACCGTCCGCGTGGTCGTAGTCCGGCCGGTCGTCGACGGCGCCCACCGGCAGCACCGCGCCCGGGCGCACGAGCACCGGCGCGCTGTCGAAGCCGTGGCGCTCCTTCACCCAGCGCGGCCCCCGCACCTCTTCACCGGTCAGCAGATGCGTCCAGGTGCCCTCGGGCACGTAGTACGAGACATCGCCCGCGTCCGAGAACACCGGCGCGACCAGCAGGTCGGGGCCGAGCATGTACTGCCGTTCCAGGTGGGTGCACGCCGGGTCGTCCGGGAATTCGAGGACCATCGCCCGCATCATCGGCACGCCTTCGGTGTGCGCCTGGCGGGAGACCGCGTCGAGGTACGGCATGAGGCGCAGCTTCAGACGGGTGAACAGCCGCAGCACGTCCACGGCCTCCTCGTCGAACAGCCACGGCACCCGGTACGAGGACGAGCCGTGCAGCCGGGAGTGCGAGGAGAGAAGGCCGAAGGCGATCCACCGTTTGAAGAGCGCGGGCGACGGTGTGCCCTCGAAGCCGCCGATGTCGTGGCTCCAGTAACCGAAGCCGGACAGGCCGAGCGAGAGCCCGCCGCGCAGCGACTCGGCCATCGCCTCGTACGTCGACTCGCAGTCACCGCCCCAGTGCACCGGGAACTGCTGGCTGCCTGCGGTCGCCGAACGGGCGAAGACCACGGCCTCGGCTTCCCCGCGGTGCTTGGTCAGCACGTCGAAGACCGTCTGGTTGTAGAGGTACGTGTAGTAGTTGTGCATCCGCTCGGGGTCCGAGCCGTCGAAGTACGCCACGTCCGTGGGCACCCGCTCGCCGAAGTCGGTCTTGAAGCAGTCGACGCCCATGTCGAGCAGCGCCTCCAGCTTGTCCGCGTACCAGGCACGCGCCTGCGGGTTGGAGAAGTCGACCAGGGCCATGCCCGGCTGCCACAGGTCCCACTGCCATACGCTGCCGTCCGGCTTCTTCAGGAGATAGCCGCCTTCGCGCCCCTCGGCGAACAGCGGGGAGCGCTGCGCGATGTACGGGTTGATCCACACACAGATCCGCAGCCCCTTCTCCTTGAGTCGGGCGAGCATGCCCTGCGGGTCGGGGAAGACGCGCGGGTCCCAGGTGAAGTCGCACCAGTTGAACTCGCGCATCCAGAAGCAGTCGAAGTGGAAGACGGACAGCGGCAGTTCGCGCTCCGCCATACCGTCGATGAAGGACGTCACCGTCTCCTCGTCGTAGGAGGTGGTGAACGACGTCGAGAGCCACAGCCCGAAGGACCAGGCCGGCGGCAGCGCGGGCCGGCCGGTGAGCGCGGTGTACTTGCGCAGGATCTCCTTGGGGGTCGGGCCGTGGATGACGTAGTACGTCAGGTCCTGGCCCTCGACGCTGAACTGCACCCGCGAGACCGCCTCCGAGCCGACCTCGAGCGACACCCGGCCGGGGTGGTCGACGAACACGCCGTAGCCCGCGTCCGTCAGGTAGAACGGCACGTTCTTGTAGGCCTGTTCGGTGGCCGTGCCGCCGTCCGCGTTCCAGATGTCGACCACCTGGCCGTTCTTGACCAGCGGCCCGAAGCGTTCACCGAGTCCGTAGACGTTGGTGCCGACCGCGAGGTTCAACTGCTCGCGCAGATAGTGCCGGCCGCTGTCCGTCTGCATGATGCCCATGGCCTTGGGCCCTGAGGACGTGAGCGGCTTCATCCCGTCCGTGGTGAGGAAGTCGAGCTGCCAGGGCCCGCCGCGCGACACCCGCAGGGCGAGACTGCCCGCGACGAGCAGCGCATGCCCGTCGTCGTACGACACCTGCGCGTGTGCGTCGCCCTCGGCCAGGGCGAAGTGCGGGCCCCGGTCGACCTCACCGTCGAAGTGGGTGAGGGTCACGCCGATCACATCGGGCAGGGGCGAATGGCACGAGACCGTCATGACCGGGCCCTTCAGCAGATCGCCGCGGTGCCGGATGGGCTGGGTGGGGGCGTGGATCTCGAGCGTGCCGCCTTCGGCGTCGGTCACGTCGAGGACCTCGACCGGATGAGCGGCGCTCACGCCCTTGCGCAGCATCCAGTAGCCGTCGGTGAACTTCATGCGGCCGCCTTTCGGGGTGTACCGGGGTGGGTTCGGGGATCACTTGACCGCGCCCACGGCGATGCCGCGGGTCAGCGTCCGCTGGAAGAGGAGGAAGAAGGCGATGGCGGGCAGCACGCCGAGGAGCGCGGCGGCGTTCGTCATCGTGGCGTCCATGTCGCGCTGGCCCTGCAGCACACCGAGGGCGACGGAGACGGTCTGGACGTCGTCGGAGACGAGCATGACCAGGGGCAGCAGGAACTCGTTCCAGGTCCAGATGAAGAACAGCACCATCAGGACGCCGATGGTGGGCCGGCTGACCGGCACGACGACCCGCCACAGGACCTGCCACTTGGTGGCCCCGTCGATCCGTGCGGCCTCGATGATCTCGCGTGGGAAACCGGAGAGCACGGAGGAGAGCAGATAGGTGCCGAAGGCCGACTGGATGACCGTGAAGACGATGATGACGCTGAGCCTGGTGTCGTAGAGACCGGCCTCCTTGGAGAGGTAGTAGATCGGGTAGACCAGGGACTCCTGCGGCAGCATGTTCGCCAGGACGAAGAAGGCGAGCACCCAGGGCCGCCCCTTGATCCGGCCGATGCCGATGGCGTACGCGCTGAACACCGAGAGCACGACGGCGAGCACCGCCACCGAGCCGGAGATCAGGACGGAGTTCCACAGCTTCTCGCCGAAGTCCACGCGCTCCCAGAAGTCGGCGAGGCCGTCCAGGTACACGCTGTCGGGCAGGCTGAGCGGGCCGTCGGAGGAGTACTCCTCGGGCGATTTCACCGCGTTCATGACCACGACCACGAACGGCAGGATCATGAACAGCGCGCCGAGCACGAGCGCCGCGAGTACGGGGTACTTCCTGAGGGCGGTCATCCGGCCTCGTCCTCCGCCCTGGTCTGCAGGCGCAGCGCGACGAGGGCCAGCACCATGATGAGGATGGTGAGGACGGTGGAGACCGCGGCCCCGTAGCCCGCCTGGAAGTTCTCGAAGAAGTTCTGGTACGCGAAGTAGGACGGCACGTTCGTCGACCCGCCGGGACCGCCGCCGGTCAGGACGTAGACCATGCCGAAGACCTTCAGGGCCGCGATCGTGCACCACAGGAGCACCACCGCGATCTCCGGCCGCAGTTGCGGCAGGGTGACGTGCCAGAACCGCCGCCACCAGCCGGCGCCGTCCAGCTCCGCCGCCTCGTGCAGGGCGGGGTCGAGGCGCTGCAGACCGGACATGAAGATGACCAGCGGGAAGCCGATCTGCACCCAGATCATCACGGCCATGACGCTGTACAGCGCCCAGTCGGGATCACCGAGCCAGTCCTGTTGCAGCGAGTCGAGGCCGACCGCGCCGAGCAGATCGTTCAGGGAGCCGTTCTCGGGCGCGAGGATCCAGCTCCAGACGATGCCGGCGACCGCGATCGGAAGCACCTGCGGCAGATAGAAGCAGGCGCGCAGGGCGGACGCCCAGCGGCTGCCCGCGTGCTGGGCGACCACGTCGAAGAGCGCGGAGGCGAGGACGAGTCCGAGGGCGGTGGGCACCACGGCCATCGCCACGACCATCGCCAGACTGTGCCGGAACGACTCCCAGAAGTCCTCGTCGCCCGCGAGCTTCTCGTAGTTGTCCAGACCCGTGAACTCCGGGGTGCCGACGCCCGACCACTCGGTGAAGCTGATGCCGGTGTTCATGACGAACGGCACGACGATGACGACGAGGAACGCGAGCGCGCCCGGCAGCAGGTACAGCGCGTACGACCCGTCCGTCCGGGAGCGCCCGGCGCCCGCCCGGCGCCGACGGGAGGGGGTCGGGCCCCCGCCGGCGCCTGTCGAGGCCTTGGTGGCGAGGTCGGTCATTCCTTCAGCACGTTCTCGTCGTACTCGGACTGGAGCGACTTCAGTACGTCACCAGGACCGGCGCTCTGTGTGATCAGCTTCTGGACCTCGGAGGCGAGGCTGTCGTAGAAGCCGTTGGCCGGCCAGTCCGGGTAGAACGCGAGGCCGTCGTTCCCCGCGAGCGTGTCGAACTGCTCGATCAGCTTCTTGGCCCGCTCGTCGGTGATGGCGGAGGAGTCCGCGGCGACCGGCACGCCGCCGGCGTTGCCGAGGGTGTTCTGGGCCTGCTTCTTCATCGTGATGTCGATGAAGTCGTAGGCGAGTTCCTTGTTCTTGGCGCCTTCGGGCACCACCCAGAGGTTGCCGCCCGAGCCGAGCGTGAGCTTGCTGCCGGGCCACATGAAGGTGTCCCAGTCGAAGCTCTTCACCTCCTCGGCGAAGCGGCCGAACCACCAGCTGCCGGAGAAGAACATCGGGTGCTTGCCCTGCATGAAGGAGACGCCGGCGTCCTCGGCCTTCAGGCCGCTGGAGCTCTTGGCGATATAGCCCTTGTCGACCCAGTCGGCGAAGGTCTCGGCGGCGTAGGTCCAGGCGGCGTCGGAGAAGTCGGTCCTGCCCTTCATCTGGAAGTCGTCGACCCAGGAGCGGTCGGCCTGCGAGAGGGCGAGCTGGTAGACGTACTGCTGGGCTATGTATTCGGCGCCGCCGTTGGCGAACGGGGTGAGGCCGGCGTCCTTGAAGGTCGCGAGGGCGTCCTCGAGCGCGTCGACCGTGGTCGGGACGTCGACCTTGTGCTCGGTGAACAGGTCCTTGTTGTAGTAGACCATCGTGTACTCGGCGTAGTTGGGCACGCCGTACCAGGCGCCCTTGCCCATCACGCCCTTGTCGTACCTGCTGGTGATGGCGACGGTCGGCGGGACGGACTTGTCCCAGCCGCGCTGCTTCGCCTCATCGGTCAGATCGGTCAGCAGCCCCTGCTTCGACAGCTGTCCGGTGGTGGCGTTGCCCTTGTTGTACTCGAGCAGGTCAGGTGCCTTGTCGGAGTTCAGGACCTGCGGGGCGGTCTTCTGGATCTGTTCGAAGCCCTTGGCCTCGAACTCGACCTTGACGTCCGGGTGCGTCTTCTTGAACTCGGCGATCGCCTCGTTCCAGGCCTTGCCCATGGCGCTCTCCGGCGCCTCGTAGTGCCAGAGCCGCAGCGTCTTGCCGGACTCCTTGTCGCCTGCGTCGTCGCCGCACGCGGCGAGCGTGCTCATCGAGAGGATCCCTGCCAGGGCGGCCGCCAGTAGGCGCGCCCTTCTCCGTGCCTTCAACATCGGCTGCCTCCGTGGGAGTGGGAATGCCGGAAGGAAGTGCGGGTGTGTCGAATCGATTCGATGACTGCTGTCGAATCGCTTCGACGGAGCAAGGTAGGGATGTGTCGGCAGTAGGTCAATGGCGTGAACAAATCGAATATCACTTAGGCTCGGCCCACGATGAACAGCAGTGACCCGTTCGCCGGCGCGCCCAAGGCCGACAAGGCGACCCTGCGCCGGCACAACCTGAGTCTCGTGCTGCGTACGGTGCACGACGCGGGCGAGGCGACGCGGGCCGCGGTCGCCGGGCGGGTCGGGCTGACCCGGGCGGCGGTCTCCTCCCTGGTGGACCAGCTGCTCGGCGACGGGTACCTCACCGAGTGGGGCAAGACGTTCAGCGGCCAGGCGGGCCGGCCGGGCACGGTCCTGAAGATGGCGCGCACCGGGGCCTCCGGGCTCGGCGTCGAGATCAACATCGACTACATCACCGTGTGCGTGGTCGATCTCGCCGGCACCGATCGTGTACGTCTGGTCGAGCGCCTCGACAACCGGGCAGCAGCGCCCACCGCCGTGCTGACGCAGGCCGCGCGGATCGCGGCCCGCGCCCTGGAGTCCGCCGCAGAGCAGGAACTGCGGCCGGTGGCGGCCGAGTTGGCGCTGCCCGGTCTGGTGTCCGGCGGCGCGGTGCGGCAGGCGCCGAACCTCGGCTGGAACCGGGTGGCCGTCGAGGGCGTGTTCGCCCAGGCGCTGTCCGCCCTGCGCCCCGCGCACCGTGCGCTGCCGGTCAGCGCGGACAACGAGGCGAATCTGGCGGCGATGGCCGAGCTGTGGTTCGGCGACGGTGCGGGGGACGGTGGAAGCAAGGGCGCCGGGCACGACGGCACCGGACGCGTGACCAGCTTCATCTATCTGACCGGCGAGATCGGCATCGGCGGCGCGCTGGTCCTGGGCGGCCGGCTGCTGCGCGGCGCCCACGGGTTCGCGGGCGAGATCGGGCATGTCGTGGTGGAGGCGGACGGGCCCGAGTGCCGGTGCGGGGCGCGCGGCTGTCTGGAGCAGTACGCGGGACAGGCCGCGCTGCTGCGGGCGGCGGGCCTCGACGAGAGCTCGGGGGCGGCCGGAGTCGCGGAGCTCGAGTCGCGGGCACGGGACGGGAACAAGCAGGCCCTTGCGGCCCTCGAGGACGCCGGCCGGCGTCTGGGCCGGGTGCTCTCGGGGGCCGTGAACCTCATCGATCCGGACGCGGTGCTGCTCGGCGGTGTCTTCCGCGGGCTGATGCCGTGGCTGGCCCCGGCCGCGGACGCGGAGTTGACGGCGCGGGTGGTGTCGGGGCTGTGGACGCCCGGCAACGGCCGGCTGCGCGCCTCGTCCTCGTCCGGCGACGCGGCGCGCGGTGCGGCCGCGCGCGTGATCCGTGAGGTGCTCGCGGATCCGGCGGCGTACGCGGAGCGCGGGAGGGACTGACGCCCTGCGTCAGCGGGGCATGGCGGCGCCCGTCCGCTCCCGCGCTCCGGGTCAGGGTGGGGACAAGGTCAGCCCTGGTTCCTGTCCCGGTGTGCGGCGATCAGCCTCCGGTACCAGTGGTAGCTGTCCTTCGGGGTGCGCTCCTGGGTGTCGTAGTCGACCCGGATGATGCCGAACCTCTTCGCGTAGCCGAGCGCCCATTCGAAGTTGTCGAGCAGGGACCACACGTAGTAGCCGCGCACGTCGACTCCCGCGTCCATGGCGGCACGCAGGGCCGTGAGGTGGTCGTGGAGGTACGTGACCCGGTCGGTGTCGTGGACGGCGCCGTCGGAGGCCGGCTCGTCGTGCTCTGCGGTGCCGTTCTCCGTGATGTGGATCGGCGGCAGGGCGTCGCCGTAGCGGTCCTTGAGGCCGGTGAGCAGCCGGGTGAAGGTCTCGGGGACGACCGGCCAGCCCATGGCGTTGCGCCGCACGTCCGGCCAGGGCCGCTCCGCGTACCGGTTGTCGGTGGCGACGCGCACCGCCGGGTCGGCCTCCCGGTAGGGGGCGTCGGCGACGAGGGTGGGCCGGTAGTAGTTGACGCCGAGGAAGTCCAGTGGCTGGGCGATGAGTTCGAGGTCGCCCTCGCGCCGGAAGTCCTGGCGCGTGATCAGCTCGCCCCAGGTGTCCTGCTCCGCTTCCGGGTAGCGGCCCGCCAGGATCGGGTCCGTCCACACCAGGTTGTGCTGGGTGTCGGCGCGCAGGGCGGCGGCCCGGTCGCCGGCGGAGTCGGTGGCGGGCACGTTGAAGTCGGGGTTCAGCGTGATGCCGACCTCGCGTACGCCTGCCGCACGCAGCGCCTTGACGGCCAGACCGTGGCCGACCAGGAGGTGGTGGGCGGCGGCCAGCGCACCCGTGCCTTCCTGCGCGCCGGGCGCGTGGCGGCCCACCGAGTAGCCGAGGAACGCGCTGCACCAGGGCTCGTTGAGGGTGATCCAGCGGGGCACCCGGTCGGCGAGGAGCTCGGCGACGACCGCCGTGTACTCGGCGAACCGCTCCGCGGTCTCGCGGACCCGCCAGCCGCCCCGGTCCTCCAGGGCCTGGGGCAGGTCCCAGTGGTAGAGCGTGGCGGCGGGCTCGATGCCCGCCTCCAACAGCTCGTCCACCAGGCGGGAGTAGAAGTCGAGCCCCTTCTGGTTGGCGGGCCCCTGCCCCGTCGGCTGGATGCGCGGCCAGGCGATCGAGAAGCGGTACGAGTCGACGCCGAGCCCGCGCAGGAGCCCGATGTCCTCCCGGTAGCGGTGGTAGTGGTCGCAGGCCACGTCACCGGTGTCGCCGCCCGCGGTGCGGCCGGGCGTGTGGCTGTAGGTGTCCCAGATGGAGGGGCCCCGGCCGTCGTCGTACGCGGCGCCCTCGATCTGGTACGAGGCGGTCGCCGCGCCGAACACGAAACCTTCGGGGAACACGGGACCCTCGGGGAATTCGGTCAAGTCACTCATGGAAGGCCTTACTTGACGGATCCGCCGGTGATGCCGGCGGCGATGTACTTCTGGGCGAGGACGAGCAGCACGGCGGCCGGGATCGCCGACAGGACGGAGGCGGCCATGACCGAGCCCCAGTCGCCGACGTGGGCGCCGATGTACTGGTAGATGCCGAGCGTGACGGGCTTGACCTCGTCGGTGGTGTTCAGCGTGAGCGCGAACATGAAGTCGCTCCATGCGTACAGGAAGGCGAACAGCCCGGCTGTGATGAGGGAGTTGCGGCTCATCGGCAGCACCACCTGGAGGAACGTGCGCAGCTTGCCCGCGCCGTCGACCTCCGCCGCCTCGATGACCTCCTTGGGGATGGCCACCATGAACGAGCGCATCAGGACGATGGCGAAGGGGATGCCGAGCGAGGCGTCGGCGAGCATCAGACCGAAGTAGGAGTTGACCAGGCCGAGATCGACGTACGCGCTGTAGAGGGCGTTGGCGATGACGATGCCCGGCACCATCTGGGTGATCAGCGTGCCGAAGACGATGCTCTTCGTCCCGGGCAGCCGGAACTGCGCGAGCCCGTACGCGGCCGGCGCCGCGATCGCCAGGCAGATGGCGACGGCACCGAGCGCGACGACGAGGGAGGTCAGCAGGTGACCGCCCTGCTCGGTGATCGCGGAGGTGAAGCCGGAGAGGTCCAACGACCCCGGTACCGGGGAGACTTCGAGAAGTCCGGAGTCGGGCTGCAGGGCCGTGTTGACCATCCAGTACAGCGGAAAGAGCATCGCGCACAGGATCACCAGGCCAGTGATGGTCGCTCCCCAGCGACGCTTCGGCTTGCTGGTCACGGTGACGGTTGCCATGCCGGTCACTTCCCCTCGGAGCGGTTGGCCCGCAGGTAGAACACCGCGAAGACGGCGGAGATCAGGATGAGCACGTTGCCGACGACGGCGCCCGCGCCGAAGTCCAGCTGGACGAAGGAGTTCTGGTACGTGAGGGTGCCGAGCGTCTGCGTGGAGTCGGCGGGGCCGCCGTCGGTGAGGGCGAGGATCAGATCGAGGATCTTCACCGTCGACATGAAGCCGAGCACGAGCACGACCGTGATGACCGGCTTGAGCAGCGGCAGTGTGACGGACCGGAAGGTGCGCCAGGCCGAGGCGCCGTCCAGGGCGGCCGCCTCGTGCAGCTCCTTGGGTATCTCCTGGAGTCCGCCGTAGAGGATGACCATGTTGAACGGGATGCCGATCCAGATGTTCACCATGATCACGGAGAACAGGGCCATGCCCGGGCTGGTCAGCCAGGGAGTGCTGCCGCCGAACCCGAGGGTGTCGAACAGGGAGTTCAGGACGCCGGTGTCCTGGTCGAGGATGCGCCGCCACACGATGCCGGAGACGACCATCGGGACGAGCCAGGGCAGCAGGATCAGAGAGCGCAGGAACCCGTTGAGCGGGAACTTCTTCGTGAAGAAGACCGCGAGCGCGAGTCCGATGCCGAACTGGCCGATCAGGGACCCGATCGTGAAGACGATGGTGTGCCAGAGCGCCTTGCCGAAGAGGTCGTCCTGGAAGACCTTGCTCCAGTTGTCGGTGCCGTTGAAGGGCGCCTTGCCGTCGAAGAACGTGGACGGCGAGAAGTCCTGGAAGCTCATCACGATGTTGCGGACGAGCGGATAGCCGAAGAACAGCAGCATGAAGACGACGGCGGGGGCGATGAAGCCCCACTGGGAGAGCCTGCGCCGGCGCCGGGTGCGCAGCGGGTCGGGCTGCTTCACGGCGGTGGCGTTCGTGGCGGCTGCAGCGGCGGCGGGCGGTGAAGCCGTGGTGGTCGACATGTTCGTGAGTCCCCTCAGTTCCCGCTCGCGGCGCGGGCCTGCGCCTTCTTCAGCGCGGCCGCGCTGTCCTGACCGGTGAGCGCCGACTGGAAGGCGCTCTGCAGGGCCAGCGATACGGAGGCCCAGCCGGCCCCGACCTGCGTGGTGCGCGAGCGGGCGGTGGCCACCTGGTCGGCGAGCGCGTCGAGTTCGGGCACTTCCTTGCGCCAGATCGCGGCGGCCTTCGCGTTGGCGGGCACCATCCAGCTGTTGCGCGCGTAGGTGATCTGCTCCTGCTCGGAGGACATGCACCCGACGATCTTCGCGGCGGTCTTCTCGCGGGCCGTGTCACCGGTGTTGGGCACGGTGAGGATGGCGCCGCCGAGCGGTCCGACCGAGTCGTCGCCCGTCTTCGGGACGGGGATCTGTGCGATGCCCCAGTCCAGGTCCTTCTTGGTGTTGAGGGTCTCGACCTGCCAGGGACCGTTGATCATCATCGCGGCGTTGCCGGCCATGAACTGGTCGTTGACGTCGGCCTGGGTCCAGTTGACGGTCGACTTGGACAGGGAGCCGTCCTTGATGAGGCCCTTCCAGTAGTCGAGCGCCTCGGCGACGTTCTTGGAGTCGAGCTCCCGCTCGTCACCGCCGTTGGACCACATGAACGGCGTGAACTGGAAGACGCCGTCCTCCGCGCCGCCCGCGCTCAGGGCGATGCCGTACTGCTTGCCCTGGGTGAGCTTCTTCGCCGTGTCCCTCATCTCGTCCCAGGTGGTGGGGACTTCGAGTCCGGCCTTGTCCAGGATGTCCTTGTTGTAGAAGAGGGCGAGGGTGTTCACCGTCCGCGCGGCGCCGTAGTACGTCCCCTCGTAGGAGCCGAAGTCGACGATGCCCTTGGGAATGTCCTGCGTGGACAGGCCCAGGGTGCGCAGGTCGATCAGACCGCCGGCCTCCGCGAACGTCGGCATCTCCGAGGCGTCGAACTGGATGACGTCAGGAAGCGACTTCGACGAGGCCATGCGCAGGGACTTCGTCATCACCTGCGGCGCGGGTACGCTCTGCTGCTCGATGGTGATGCCGAGCTTCGCGCTGCACCGCTTCAGAGTCGCCGCGTCCCAGCTGTGGTACGAGTCGTCGGTCGACGAGTTGAGCACGGTGTAGACGTCGGGGTCGCGCTGCTGTCCGCAGCCCGCGAGGGCGGCGGTGGCGACGAGCGCGGAGACAACGGTGAGCGGGGCTGCGACTCGTCGGGCCCGGCGGACCTGTCGGCCGGAGCGTCGGCGCCTGGCACGCGTCGCGTCCGGAGGAGGAACTGCTGTCACGGTGGTTGCCCTTGCCTGGGAGGGGTGGCCGGCCCCGACGGAACGCCCGTGTCCCGTCGGGGTGTTCGCTTCTGGCCCGGTACGGCTCCGGCCTGCGCCGTACCGGCCGTGTCGCGAAGGGAGCGGCGTCAGCGGACGCCGAGCAGGTGCTCCATGGCGAGCTGGTCGAGGCGCTCGAAGGCCATCGACCGTTCGGCGGCGGCCGTCACGTCGAACTCCTCGAACGCGCCCTTGTCCGCGAGCAGTTCGGCGAGCCCGTCGGCGGTGGGCCGGGCGAGCTCGTCGAGCCGGGAGGTGCGCAGCGCCTCCTGCACCTCGGGGTCGGAGCGGAACGCGGCCGCACGCTCCTTGAGGATCAGGTAGTTGCGCATGCAGTTCTTCGCGGACTCCCACACGCCGTCTATGCCGTCGGTGCGCACCGGCTTGAAGTCGAAGTGGCGCGGGCCCTCGTATCCGGCGGTCTCCAGGAGGTCGACGAGCCAGAACGCCTGGCGTACGTCACCGGCGCCGAAGCGGAAGTCCTGGTCGTACTTGATACCGGTCTGGCCGTTGAGGTCGATGTGGAAGAGCTTGCCCGCCCACAGCGCCTGGGCGATGCCGTGCGGGAAGTTCAGGCCCGCCATCTGCTCGTGGCCCACCTCCGGGTTCACGCCCACGAGTTCGGGGCGCTCCAAGCGCTCGATGAACGCGAGGGCGTGGCCGATGGTCGGCAGAAGGATGTCGCCGCGGGGCTCGTTCGGCTTGGGTTCGATGGCGAACTTCAGGTCGTAGCCCTGCTGCGTCACGTACTCGCCGAGGAGGTCGAAGGCCTCCTTCATACGGTCGAGGGCGTCGCGCACGTCCTTGGCTCCACCGGACTCGGCGCCTTCGCGGCCGCCCCAGGCGACATAGGTCCGCGCGCCGAGCTCGACCGCGAGATCGATATTGCGGATCGTCTTGCGCAGCGCGTACCGGCGCACGTCGCGGTCGTTGGCGGTGAAGCCGCCGTCCTTGAAGACCGGGTGCGTGAACAGGTTCGTCGTCGCCATCGGCACGACGAGGCCCGTCTCGTCCAGCGCGGCGCGGAACCGCTTGACGATCGCGTCCCGCTCGCTGCCTGAGGCACCGAACGGGATCAGGTCGTCATCGTGGAACGTGACGCCGTGTGCGCCGAGTTCGGCCAGACGGCGCACCGACTCGACGGGGTCGAGGGCGGGGCGGGTGGCGTCGCCGAAGGGGTCGTTGCCACGCCAGCCGACGGTCCACAGACCGAAGGTGAACTTGTCGTCAAAGGCGGGGGTGAAGCGATCGGACATGCTGCGGCCCTTTGCTGCTCACGTGCTGCGCGTCGGCCCGGCGTTCACCGAGCTGTTTGTTTTCTGACATGACTAATACGCGATGAAGCGTCGAAGCGCTAGACCCTCAAGCTCAGATGACCCCCAGCACACCCTCAATCACCAGCTGTAAGAAGGATCGAAGCGCTTCGATGATTCAGGGGCCCTCACCTCTTGCCCTTTTGTTTTCTGTACGATCAAATGGCGCCGACACAGTCTTTGACTTCAAGGTCGCAAGCAAGTGGAGAGGCGCCATGCCACCGTCATCACCGCCTTCCGCAGTCGTGATCGGGGTGGACAGTTCGACGCAGTCCACGAAGGCGGCCGTCACGGACGCCGGCACCGGACACCTGCTGGCCGTGGGTCGCGCCCCGCATCTGGTGACCGGAGAGCACGGCGCGCGCGAGAGCGACCCGGAGCTGTGGTGGTCGGCGCTGCGCGACGCTGTCGCGGCCGGACTCGAGGAAGCCGGTGTCCCGCCCGAGGCGGTCACCGGCATCGCGGTCGCGGGGCAGCAGCACGGCCTCGTCGTCCTCGACGCACAGGGCCGTCCGCTGCGCCCCGCGATGCTCTGGAACGACACCCGCGCCGCCCCGCAGGCCGCCGCGCTGACCGAACGGCTCGGTGGCGCGCGGGCCTGGCTCGAGAGCACCGGCACCGTGCCCGTCGCCTCGATGACCGCCGCGAAGTGGCAGTGGCTGCGCGAGACCGAACCGGAGCTCGCGGTGGCGGCCGTGCGGCTGCCCCATGACTTCCTCACCGAGCGCCTGTGCGGCGTGGCGCTCACCGACCCCGGTGATGCCTCGGGCACCTGCTGGTACTCCACGGCCACCGGCGCGTACGACCCGGAGATCCTCGGCCTCATCGGTCTCGCACCCGGATTGCTGCCCGCGCTCGCCCCGGGCGGCGGAGCACGCGCGGGCTCGCTCACCGCACGCGCCGCCGGGCAGCTCGGCCTGCCACCGGGCATCGCGGTGGGCGTGGGCACCGGCGACAACATGGCGGCGGCGGTGGGGCTCGGCCTCGGCGGCGCCGGACTCCTGGACCATCCCGTGCTCAGCCTCGGCACCTCGGGCACGGTGTTCGCCACGACCCGCACCCGGCCCGCTTCCGAGGCCCTCGCCGGTTTCGCCGCGGCCGACGGTACGTATCTCCCGCTGGCCTGCACGCTGAACTGCACGCTCGCCGTCGACAGGATCGCGGCGCTGCTCGGCCTGGACCGCGAGGACGCCGAGCCGGGCGGCGAGGTCGTGCTGCTGCCGTATCTCGACGGGGAGCGCACCCCCGATCTCCCGCACGCGGCCGGCCTGTTGACCGGTCTGCGGCACGCCACGAGCGGCCGGCAGATCCTCGGCGCCGCCTACGAGGGCGCCGCGTTCACCCTGCTGCGCGCCCTCGACGAGCTGCTGCGCGCCTGCGGTCTCGACCCCGACGACCCGGAGGCGGCCGCACGCCCGGTCCGGCTGATCGGCGGCGGTGCGCGGGGCCGCGCCTGGGTGGAGACGGTGCGCCGGCTTTCCGGCCGTCCCGTCCTCGTACCCGAGGCCGAGGAACTGGTGGCGCTCGGCGCCGCCGCCCTGGCCGCCGGCGCCGTCACCGGCCGGGACCCCGTCGCCGTGGCCACCGCATGGGACACCGGCCGCGGCACGCTCCTGCCCGCGCTCCCCCGCGACCTGCCGGCCTGGCGCCGCCTGTCCGACGCCCTGGAGCGGGCGACGCCCGCCCTGCTGAGCTGATCCACCGCAGCCGGCCCGCAACACCGCCGCACACCCGACCCACCCTGCCGGCCCGTAACACCACCGAACACCCGACCCACCCTGCCGGTGTCCACCGCCGGCGACGAACCGACCCACCCCTGCTCCCCTGGGAAGATCATGAAGTTCACCGATGGCTTCTGGCTGATGCGCGACGGGGTCCAGGCCTCGTACGCCACCGAGGTCCGCGACATCCGCGCGGACGCCGACCGCTTCACCGCGTACGCCGCCGTCAAGCGGGTCGAGCGCCGCGGCGACACCCTCAACTCCCCGCTCCTCACGACCGATTGCTTCTCCCCCGCCGAGGGCGTCATCGGCGTCCGTACGACGCATCTGGCCGGCCGGCGCAGGACGGGCCCCGACTTCGAACTGCCCGGCGGCGACGCGTCCGTCGGGCAGGTGCTCCGGGACGGCGAGGTCGTCGAGCTGACGAGCGGCGCCCTGTCGGTGCGTCTGGACACCGCCGCTCCCTGGACGCTGTCCTTCCACGATGCGGACGGCCGCGAGGTGACCTCGGCCGGCCGTAAGGGCACCGCCTTCTTCACCACCGGTGACGGCTCCCCTCACATGGCCGGCCAGCTGGCACTCGGCGTCGGTGAGCAGGTGTACGGCCTCGGCGAGCGCTTCACGCCGTTCATCCGGAACGGCCAGGTCGTCGACATGTGGCAGGCCGACGGCGGCACGAGCAGCGAACAGGCGTACAAGAACGTCCCGTTCAGCCTGCACATCTCCCCCGCGGGTGCGTACGGCGTGTTCGTGAGGCACCCGGGCAGGGTCTCGTACGAGATCGGCTCCGAGTCGGTGGGCCAGATGCAGTTCAGCGTCGAGGACCAGTCGCTCGAGTACTACGTCGTCGCGGGACCGACCCCGAAGGACGTACTGCGTCGCTACACCGCGCTCACCGGCCGCCCGGCGCTGCCGCCCGCGTGGTCGTTCGGGCTGTGGCTGACGACGTCGTTCACGACGCAGTACGACGAGGCGACGGTGACGAAGTTCGTCGACGGGATGGCCGAGCGCGATATCCCGCTGAGCGTCTTCCACTTCGACTGCTTCTGGATGCGCGAGTACCAGTGGTCCGACTTCACCTGGGACCCGGAGGTCTTCCCGGACCCGGTCGGCATGCTGGCCCGGCTCAAAGAGCGCGGCCTCAAGATCTCCGTATGGATCAATCCGTACATCGCCCAGAAGTCCGCCCTGTTCGACGAGGCCGCAGAGCTGGGCTATCTGGTGAAGCGGGCGAACGGCGACATCTGGCAGTGGGACCTGTGGCAGGCGGGCATGGCGCTCGTCGACTTCACGAACCCGGACGCGAGCGCCTGGTTCCAGGCGAAGCTGAAGGTCCTGCTCGACCAGGGCGTCGACTGCTTCAAGACGGACTTCGGCGAGCGCATCCCCACGGACGTGGTCTGGCACGACGGCTCCGACCCGGAGCGGATGCACAACTACTACACCCAGCTGTACAACCAGGTGGTCTTCGAACTCCTGCAGAAGGAGCGGGGGTTGGGCGAGGCGGTCCTCTTCGCGCGGTCCGCGACGGCGGGCGGCCAGCAGTTCCCGGTGCACTGGGGCGGCGACTGCTGGTCGTCGTTCGGCGCGATGGCCGAATCGCTGCGCGGCGGCCTGTCCCTCTCCCTGTCCGGCTTCGGCTTCTGGTCGCATGACATCGGCGGTTTCGAGGGCACGCCCGACCCGGCGGTCTTCAAGCGCTGGCTCGCCTTCGGCCTGCTCTCCTCGCACAGCCGGCTGCACGGGTCGAGCTCGTACCGCGTGCCGTGGGAGTTCGGTGATGAAGCGGTCGACGTGGCGCGGAAGTTCACCAAGCTCAAGCACCGGCTCATGCCGTATCTGTACGGCGCGGCGACCGAGGCGCACGGAGCCGGTGTGCCGCTGATGCGGCCGATGCTCCTCGAATTCCCCGAGGACCCGACGGCCCGCGCTCTGGACCGCCAGTACATGCTGGGTCCCGATGTGCTGGTGGCGCCCGTGTTCTCCGCCGACGGCGACGTGGAGTTCTATCTGCCGGAGGGCACCTGGACACACCTGCTCACCGGCGAGAAGGTGCAGGGCCCGGCCTGGCGGCGCGAGACGCACGGCTTCGACAGCCTCCCGCTGTACGTACGGCCCGGCGCCGTCCTGCCGTTGGCGGCGGACGAGCAGCGGCCGGGCGGCGACTGGGCCGAGGGCCTCACGCTCCTGGGCACGCCCGACGCGCAGGACGTGACCGTCACGGTCCCTGACCACGACGGGCGCACCGCCGCCGTGTACCGGGTGGCCCGGCAGGCGGGCGTGGCCGTGTCGGCGTCCGAGGGGGTGCCAGTTCCGTCCGTGACGGAGCTGTGAACCGTAGACGGAAACCCCGTAGGCACAGGGGCTGTTCACCGGTGAGATGGACCGCAGGCAGGTCCGTTCGACCATGGGGAGCCGAAGCCATGCCCTTCGCACGTAACCAGTGGTACGTCGCCGCGTACGGCGAGGACATCGGGGACGCTCTGTTCGGGCGGACCATCTGCGGTGAGCCCATCCTCTTCTACCGGACGGCGGACGGACGCGTGGTGGGCATGGCCGACCGCTGTGTGCACCGCCGCTATCCGCTGTCGGCGGGCAGCAGGGTCGGCGACCGGATCGTGTGCGGCTACCACGGCTTCACCTACGACCCCGACGGTTCCTGTGTGGCCGTGCCGGGCCAGTCACGCGTTCCGCGGACGGCCCGCGTCCTGTCGTATCCGGTCGTGGAGCAGGACTCCCTGATCTGGGTGTGGATCGGGGACGCCGCCGCGGCCGACACGGCCGCCATCCCCCGCGCGCCGTGGCTGGACTCGCCCGACTACACGACGGTCCGCGGGATGGAACCCCTCGCCGCCCGTTACGAGTTGCTCGTGGACAACCTGATGGACCTCTCCCACGAGACGTATCTGCACGCCGGATACATCGGCACGCCCGAGGTCGCCCAGACACCCATCACCACGGAGACCGACGAGGACGCCGGTGTGGTGTACGCGCGGCGCCGGATGAAGGACGTGGAGTGCCCGCCGTTCTACGCCAACTCCACCGGGATCAAGGGGCGTATCGACCGGTGGCAGGACATCGAGTACCGCCCGCCCTGTCTGTATCTGCTGCACAGCCGGATCGCCCCCACCGGTCTGGAACCCGGTCCTGACGGCGACGACAGCGCGGCGAACCACGCCGAGATCGTCTACGCGATCACTCCGGAGACCGAGCACAGCACCTTCGACTTCTGGATGGTGGCCCGGGACTTCGCGCGCGACGACGAGGAGGTCTCGGCCTTTCTCGCCGAGAGCAACCGGACCGTGGTCCTGCAGGACGTGACCGCCCTGAACCTCCTCGAACAGGCCATCGCCGCCGAGCCCGAGGGGTATCAGGAGCTCAGCATCAACATCGACACCGGCGGTCTGGCCGCACGGCGGATGCTGCACCGGCTGATCGAGCAGTCGTGAAGCGCGGGGTTCACGTGCCGGGTACGGGCCGCGAGGGGAACGGGTTCCGAATGCCGGGCGTGAAGCGCGGGTTCCAGGTGCTGTGGGAACCGGGCTCGGACATACTCACCGGGACCTGCCACTGCGGGGCGGTCGTCCGCGCCGAGGATCCCGTCGGTGTCTGGAACTGGCTGCTCGCCCACCCCGACCATGGCCCGGAGGCACGGTGATCGAGGTCGTCGTCGCGGACCGCGAGCGGGTGGCCGAGGATGTGGTGGCCCTGACCCTGCGCCGGGCGTCCGGCGGACCGCTGCCGTCCTGGGAGCCCGGTGCGCATATCGACCTGCGGCTCGCCGACGGCCTGGTCCGCCAGTACTCCCTGTGCGGAGACCCGGCCGATACGGGGTCCTGGCGCGTGGCCGTGCTCCGCGAGCCGGACGGGCGCGGGGGTTCGGCCCAGGTCCACGAACGGCTGCGGCCCGGTGTGCGGCTGACGGCCGAGGGGCCCCGTAACCACTTCCGACTCGCCTCATCGCCAAGCTACTTGTTCCTCGCGGGAGGCATCGGCATCACGCCGATCCTGCCGAGGGTGGCGGCGGCCGATGCGGCCGGAGCGGACTGGCGTCTGGAGTACGGAGGCCGCAGCACGGCGTCCATGGCCTTCCGCACCGAGCTGGCCCGCTACGGCGACGACCGGGTGCGGATCCGGCCGCAGGACACCACCGGGCTGCTCGATCTCGACGGACTGCTCCGCACGCCGCTGCCGGACACCCTGGTCTACTGCTGCGGTCCCGAGCCGCTCCTGGCCGCCGTGGAGGAACGCTGCGCCCGCTGGCCCCAAGGGGCCCTGCGGGTCGAGCGGTTCACGCCGAAGCCGGTGGACGATGCCGAGGAGGACGAGGGGTTCGAGGTGGAGCTCGCCCGCAGCGGTCTGACACTGAAGGTGCCCGCCGGCCGCTCCATCCTCGCCACGGTGGAGGCGGCCGGGGTCACCGCCCTGTCGTCCTGCCGCGAGGGCACCTGCGGCACCTGCGAGACCGAGATCCTGGCCGGGGTCCCCGACCACCGCGACGCGGTGCTCACCGAAGAGGAGCGTGCGAGCGGGGAGTTCATGATGATCTGCGTCTCGCGCGCCCATTCCTCGCGACTCCTTCTCGATCTTTGACGTCCGCCGTAGACTCCGTCGCCCTGGAAGCCCTGGAAGCCCGGCGAGCACTGGAAGCCTGGCGAACGCTGGAAGCCCGGCGAACGCTGGAAGCCCGGCGAGCGCTGGGATCCCAGCGAGCGCTAGTGGCCCGGGAAGCCCTGATGACCCGGGCGGCTTCAGGGACGCGACGGAGCGGAGACGGCGATGGACAAGCCCGCCCGGCCTTCGGTGACCCGGCGGGCGCTCGGGATCCTGGACGCGTTCACGCCGGAGCGGCCCGGGCTGTCCCTGGCCGAGATCAGCAGGCGGACCGGTCTGCCGCCCCCGACCGCGCACCGCCTCGCCGGCGAACTGGTCGCCTGGGGCGCACTCGAACGCGATCCGCGGGGGATCTACCGGATCGGCCTGCGGCTGTGGGAAGTCGCCTCGCTCGCCCCGCGCGGCCCGGCGCTGCGCGAGGCCGCGCTGCCGTTTCTGGAGGACCTGTACGAGGCGACCCACCAGAACGTGCAGCTCGCCGTGCTCGACGGCCTCGAGGTGATCTATCTCGAGCGGCTCTCGGGCCGGAACGCCGTCCATGTGTTCACCCGGGTCGGCGGCCGCTTCCCCGCGCACGCGACGGGAGTGGGCCTGGTGCTGCTCGCGCATGCGGACCGGGCCACGCAGGAACGGGCGTACGCCGGGCCGTTGCGGCGCTTCACCGAGAAGACGATCTGTTCCGGGGAGCGGCTGCGCCAGGTGCTCGCCGAGGTGCGGCGGACCGGGGTGGCGGTCAGTGACGGGCAGGTCGAGCTGGTGGCGCTGTCGGTGGCCGCGCCCGTGCACGGTCCGGACGACACGGTGGTGGCCGCGGTGTCGATCGTGGTCCCCGCCGAGGGTGCCGAGCCGCGCGCCCTCATCCCCGCCGTACGCGCGGGGGTCCGCGGCATCTCCCGCGCCCTGGGCGCGCCGAGCGCGCTGCGCGCCCCGGACTCGGCCGACCGCCTCAGCCAGAGCATCGGCCCGCAGGGCGCACCCCTCCGCTCCGGCCCCCAACTCAACGGTGCGAGCCCCGAGTTCAGTCGACCCGAATGAACTCCAGCGCTTCGTCCGCGAGGCGCCGCGCCGGCTCCTCGTAGCGGGCCCGCAGCTCCCACAGGACGCGTTCGCCACGGATCGCCGGCCAGTCCTCGGGCAGGTACTCGACGGGCAGGCGGGGATCGAAGCGGACCAGTTGCAGCCATTCCGTGGTCATCCAGAGAAACCTGGCCAGGTCGTCGGGGGCGTCGGGCAGCGGGTCCGGACGGTCCCAACGGGCCAGGAACGCTTGGTAGTTCTCGGTCAGGCCGTCGAGGTCGAAGGCGTCCTTGATCATCGACGGTACGTCCGTCGGCTCCTGTGCGGCGCCGGTGAAGACCTTCATATGCCCGTTCAGGCCGAGTCCCGCGGCGATCGGAGTCACGTCCACCTCGGCGGGGGCGATCCACATGCCGTTGCCGAGCGAGCCGAAGCCGGCCCAGGTCAGCCGCGAGCGCAGCTCGTGCCGGCGGCTCTGCCAGGACTCGGGCATCGAGAACGCGAGCACGGTCCAGGATCCGTCCCAGTCGTCGTTGACCGCGCCATGGGTCCAGACCCGCTGTTCCCCGTCCATGAGGATGCGCCGCGAGCGGTCGGTGAGGCCGAAGTGCATCCGCCGGCCCTGCCGGTGACGGGTGAGCAGATCCTTGCCGACCATGCGGGTCAGCGTGGAGCGCAGCGCGTGCTCGCTGACACCGAGGCGCCCGAAGAGCTCGATGAAGCTGCCGGAGAAGACGGCGATGTCGCGCCGCAGCACGTAGTTGCCGAGAAAGGTGAGCATCAGGGACTGCGGCCGCAGTCGCGGAGGTGCCCCGGCGGGATCTGTGTCCACTCGTTCCGCTCCCCTTCGGATGATGCAGATGATGTTGGGCAGATTATTGACGGTCGTGACCAACACGCCTAACTTCAGGCAGGTTACCTCTTCGCCGGACGTTGCCGGGGAGGGTGCGGCAGACCAGATCCATTCCCAGGAGGTCTTCCATGCGCAAGCTCATCCCCTTACTTGCGGCGGCCGCGCTGGCCCTGACCGCCTGCGGCTCCGGGGACACCGGTGGCGGCGGTGACACCATCAAGATCGGTTTCATCGAGTCGCTGACCGGCAACTACGCCCCACTCGGCGGCGAGGCGAAGAAGACCGTCGACTTGGCCGTCGACCAGATCAACAAGGCCGGCGGCATCGACGGCCGGAAGATCAAACTGATCACCCTCGACGACAAGACCGCACCCGACCAGGGCGTGCTGCACTTCAATGAGCTCAGGTCGCAGGGGGTCACCGCGATCCTCGGGTCGACCTTCTCCAACGTGGGCCTCGCGGTGGAGCCCCTGGCCGAGCGGGCGAAGATCCCCTACATCTCCCTGGCCCCGGCGGACGAACAGGTCGACCCCGTCCAGAAGTACACGTTCGTGGTGCCGGCGATCTCGTCCAAGTACGCCGAGGCGATGCTCCAGTACTTCCAGGCGCACAAGATCACCAAGATCGCCGTCGCGTACGACACCAAGAGCTCCTACTCCGTGGCCGGTTTCGCCGGGATGAAGAAGTACGCGGCCCAATACGGCGTCACGATCGTCGAGGAGGAGCCGTACGAGACCACGGCGACCGACTTCAGCCCGGTCTTCACGCACGTGCGGAGCTCGGGCGCGCAAGCCCTCGTCGCGTGGGCGAGCGGCGCCCCGGGAGTGACCCTCGCCAAGCAGTTCCCCAACTCGGGCCTGAAGCTTCCCCTGTTCATGACCGCCTCGCAGGCGAGCAAGCTCTGGCTCGACCCGGTGGGCAGCGCGAGTGAGGGCGTGTACGTGCAGAGCGCCATCGGCGTCATCGGCGACACGCTGCCCGACGGCAAGCTCAAGGACTCGATCGAGGAGATGTCCGTCCCGTTCAAGGAGAAGTACGGGTACGAGCCGCCGCAGTTCGCCATGGACGGGTATGCGGGCGTGAAGCTGCTCGCGGCCGCGATCGAGAAGGCGGGCGGCACCGACAAGGAGAAGATCCGCGATGCGCTCGAGTCGCTGACCCTGGTCACCCCGACGGGCAAGTACACCTACTCCCCCACCGATCACTCGGGGCTCAAGCCGACGGACATCTCCATGAACCGGGTGAAGGACGGCAAGCTCGTGCCCACCGAGTGGTCGGCCGAACGCAATGCCGCGACCGCCAAGGCCGCGGGATGACCTCGCTGCTCGAAGTGAACGACGTCGGCAAGGCGTTCGGCGGTGTCTATGCCGTACGGGATGTCAGCCTGAGCGTGGCCGAGGGCGAGCTGCGCGGGGTGATCGGCCCCAACGGGGCGGGTAAGTCGACCCTGTTCAATCTGATCAGCGGCCATCTCCTGCCCGATCACGGCACATTGACCTATGCCGGGCGGCGTCTGGAGCGGCTGACCCCGCACGCCCGGGCCAGGCTCGGCATCGCGATCGTCTTCCAGGGCGCCCGGCTCTTCCTGGGCATGACGGCTCTGGAGAACGTGATGGTCGGCGCGCACGCCAGGACCCGGCACGGCTTCCTCTCGGCGGCACTGCGGCTTCCGGCGCACCGCAAGGAGGAGAGGGCGATCAAAGCCGACGCCCTGGAGGCGCTCGACCGGGTGGGCCTCAAGGACTGGGCGGACCGGGCCGCCGAGGAGCTTCCGCTCGGTCAGCAGCGCTCGCTCCAGGTGGCCCGCGCGCTGTGCGCCCGGCCGCGGCTGCTGCTCCTGGACGAACCGGCCTCGGGGCTGCGCGCCGCCGAACGCGAGGCTCTCGCCCAGCTCATCGAGTCGCTGCGGGGCGAGGGCCCGACGACGCTGCTCGTCGAGCACGACGTCGCCTTCGTCGCCCGGCTCGCCGACCGGATCAGCGTGCTCGACCTCGGCGCGCACATCGCCGAGGGCACCCCGGCCGAGATCCGCCAGGACGAGCGGGTCATCGCCGCCTACCTCGGCAAGGAGGCAGCATGAACGTGATCGAGGCGGAGGACCTGGTCGTCCGGTACGGAACGGCCACCGCTCTCGACCGGGTCGGCCTGAGCGTCGCGGCCGGTGAACTCGTCGCGCTCATCGGCCCGAACGGGGCCGGCAAGTCCTCCCTCGTCAACGCGGTCCTCGGCATCGTCCGCCCGGAGTCGGGACGCGTCGCGGTGCACGGCCGCGCCGCCCTCGTGCCCGAAGGGCGGCAGCTCTTCGGGGACCTGACCGTCGACGACAACCTCGCGCTCGGCGCCTGGCGGCGCAGAAGAGACTCCGGGTCCCGCGACACCGCCAAGGTGTACGAGGTGCTGCCCGGTCTGGTCCGCCTGCGCGAGCGGCGCGCGGGCAGCCTGTCCGGCGGCGAGCAGCAGATGGTCGCGTTCGGACGGGCCCTGATGGCCGATCCGGATGTGGTCGTCGTGGACGAACTCTCCCTCGGTCTCGCCCCGTTGGTCACCGCGGACCTGGCCGCGCAGCTGCGCACCCTGAACGCCGAACGCGGGATGGCCGTCCTTCTGATCGAGCAGAACGCACGGCTCGCCCTCGACCTGTGCGGCCGCGGCTATGTCCTCGAGGCGGGCCGGATCCGCGCCGAGGGCACCGCGGCCGAGCTCACGGCGAGCGCCGAGGTCGCGGACGCCTATCTGGGGGCGGTCCTGTGAGCGACTTCCTCCAGTACCTCGTCGCGGGCCTGGCCGTCGGCTGCGGCTTCGCGCTGCTCGCCAGCGGTCTGGTGGCCGTCCATCGGGTGACCCATGTGGTCAACTTCGCGCAGGGCATGTTCGCCGTGGTGGCGGGCCTGACCGCCGGTTCGCTGCTCTCGGCCGGCCTCCCGCACGGGGCCGCCGAGCTCCTCGCGGTCCTGGTGGCCGGCGCGGTCGGTCTGCTGGTCGGTCTGATTGCCACCGGCAGACCCGGGACGAGCGCGCAGTCCGCGCTGATCGTGACGCTCGGCGTGGGCTTCGTCGCGTACGCCGTCGAGATCATGATCTGGGGCGACAACCCCCGCTCCCATCCCGGGCTCCGCGGCTCGGTGCAGATCGCCGATGCCTACGTGCAGAAGCAGTCGTTCCTCGTCATCGGCGTGACCGCGGTGGTGTTCACCCTGCTCGGCCTGTTCTTCACCCGTACCTACCTCGGCAAGGCCTTCACCGCCTGCGCCTCCAACCCCTACGCGGCGCGTGCGGTGGGCATCGACGTGACCCGGATGGGGCTGATCGCCTTCGCGCTCGGCGGGATGCTCGGCGGCGCCGCGGGCGTGCTGCTCACCCCGCTCCTTCCGATCTCGTACAACAGCGATGTCCTGCTCATCACCAGCGGATTCGCCGCCGCGATCCTCGGCGGCCTCACCCGGCCGGGGCTCGCCCTCGTCGGCGCCCTGATCCTGGGCGTCGCGGAGTCCATGGTGGCCGGGTATCTGGACGCCTCGTACCAGACGGTGGTCGCGCTGCTCCTGATGCTCGCGATCATGATCTGGCAGGCCTCGCAGCGTACGTCGCTCACCGAAGAGGCGGCCCGATGAACGAATCCGTCCTGGTCCTTCTGCTGCTTTCCGCGATCGTGGTCACGGGCCTGTCCATGCTGATGGGCTACGCCGGCCAAGTCTCCCTCGGCCAGGCCTCCTTCACCATGATCGGCGCCTACACCGCGGCTCTGCTCGCCACCCACGGCAAGCCGACCTGGCTCGGCCTGCTCGCCGCGCCGTTCGTCGCCACGGCGGCCGCCGCCCTGATCGGCATCCCGCTCCTGCGCCTGCGCGGCCACCGCCTCGCCTTCGCCACACTCGCCGTCCAGCTGGTGCTCCTGAGCATCGTGGGGCAGCAGGAGTGGACGGGCGGCGACATCGGCCTGCAGGGGATTCCGCTCCTGAACATCGGCGGTTACGAATTCTCCGGCGACCGTCCGTACATCTGTCTCGCTCTCGCCGCCCTGCTCCTGGTCGTCCTGATCACGCGGAACGTCGTGGCCTCCCGGCCGGGGCGCGGTCTGCGGGCCCTTGCCACCAGTGAGGTCGCCGCCGAGTCGTCCGGGGTGCCGGTGGCCACGTACAAACTGGTCGTCTTCAGTCTGTCGGCCGGGTTCGCCGGTCTGGCGGGCGGTATCTACGCCTTCTACATCGGCTATGTGTCACCGGGTTCGTTCCCCGTGCTCCTTTCCTTCGAGTACGTGGTGATGGCCGTCGTCGGCGGCGCGGGCACCATCTGGGGTGCGCTCGCCGGCGCCACCGCGATCACCCTGCTGCTCCAGTGGCTCAACGACCTCGGCACCCGCGAGGGCATGCCCGCCTCCGCGCCCGCGGTCCTGTCCTACGCCGTCTACGGAGTGCTGCTGATCCTCGTGGTGCTCTTCCTGCCGCGCGGTCTGGTGCCCAGCGCGACGTCCTGGTGGTCACGGCACGTCCGGTGGCCGCGGCGCCGCACCGGGGAGCCCGCCGACACTCCGTCAACTGCCCCGAAGGAGATGCACTATGAGCCGAATTGATCTCAACGGCAAGGTGGCCGTCGTGACCGGCGGCGGGCGGGGCCTCGGCCTCGCCTATGCGCGGGCGCTGGCTCGTGCGGGCGCCTCGGTCGTGGTCAACGACGTGGACGAGGAGATCGCCGCGGCGGCCGTCAAGGAGATCACCGGGGCGGGCGGGCAAGCGGTGGCGGAGGTCGTGCCCGTGGGCGACACCGCGGCCGCCGACCGCCTCGTGGGGCGTGCCGTCGAGGCGTTCGGGCGGCTCGACGTCATGGTGACCAACGCCGGGATCCTGCGCGACCGGGTGCTGTGGAAGATGTCCGACGACGATTTCGACGCGGTGCTCGGCGTCCATCTGCGGGGCACGTTCACCTGTGCCCGCGCCGCCGCCGTACGCATGCGGGAGCAGGGCGACGGCGGCTCGATCGTCCTGGTGGGCTCGCCTGCCGGACAGCGCGGCAACTTCGGGCAGACCAACTACGCCGCGGCCAAGGCGGGTATCGCGGCCATGGCCCGCACCTGGTCGATGGAGCTCGCCAGGTCCGAGATCACCGTCAATGCGATCATCCCCGTCGCGGCCACCGCCATGACCGAGACGATCCCGGCGTTCGCCCCGTATATAGAGGAGCAGCGCAAGGGCCGCCCGCTGCCCGATTTCCTGCGCAAGGGCGAGGGGTTCGGCACACCGGAGGACTGCGCCGCACTCGTCCCGTACCTCGCCTCGGACGCGGCCCGCGACATCACCGGGCAGTGCATCGGCATCGGCGGGGACAAGCTCGCGCTCTGGTCGCACCCGCAGGAGATCGCGGCGGCCTACGCCGACGGCGGCTGGAGCCCGGAGACGATCGCCGCCGTCTGGCCCGCCTCGCTCGGCCGCGAGCCCCAGTCCGTGGGCATCCCGGCCCCCGTGGTCCCGGAGGCCTGACCGTGCTGAACCCCGACGAGCTCACCGCCATCGACGTGCATACGCACGCCGAGGTCTCCGCGCGCGGAAACGCCTCCCTGGACGAGGAGTTGAACGACGCGTCCAGCACGTACTTCAAGATCGACCCGACCCGGCGCAAGCCCACCCTGGAGGAGATCGCGGCCTATTACCGTCAGCGCTCCATGGCCGCCGTGGTGTTCACCGTGGACGCCGAGCACGCCACCGGGACGCCGCCCGTACCCAACGAGGAGGTGGCCGAGGCGGCCGCGGGCAACCCCGACGTCCTCATCCCGTTCGCCTCGATCGACCCGTTCCGGGGCAAGGCGGGAGTGCGTCAAGTGCGGCGCCTGGTCGAGGAGTTCGGCGTACGGGGCTTCAAGTTCCACCCCAACGTCCAGGGCTTCTTCCCGAACGACCGGATCGCCTACGGCCTGTACGAGGCGATCGAGGAGCTGGGCGCCATCGCGCTGTTCCACACCGGGCAGACCGGGATCGGCTCCGGGGTTCCGGGCGGTGGCGGCATCCGGCTGAAGTACTCCAATCCGCTGCATGTGGACGACGTGGCCGTCGACTTCCCGCATCTGAAGATCATCCTGGCCCACCCCTCGTTCCCCTGGCAGGACGAGGCACTGAGCATCGCCACGCACAAGCCGGGCGTCTACATCGACCTGTCCGGCTGGTCGCCGAAGTACTTCCCGCCGCAGCTCGTCCAGTACGCCAACACCTTGCTCAGGGAGAAGGTGCTGTTCGGCTCCGACTACCCGCTGCTCACGCCGGACCGCTGGCTCGCCGACTTCGCCGAGCTCCCGATCAAGGACGAGGTGCGGCCCCTGATCCTCAAGGAGAACGCGGCCCGCCTGCTGGGTCTGCGGAAGACCTGAGCCATCCGCGCGAGGAGCCGAGAGGAGGTCACGCACATGCGCAACGAGGGAATCGGGTCGTGGCCGACCCGCAGAGCGCGCAAGACCCCGCACCGCACCGCCCTGGTCCATGACGGCAGCACGATCACCTACGGCGAGCTGCACCGCCGCGTGCTGCGACTCGCCCACGCGTTACGCACGTTGGGCGTACAGCGCGGCGACCGCGTGGGCTATCTCGGCCCCAACCACCCGTCGTTCCTGGAGACGTTGTTCGCCACCGGAGCCATCGGCGCCGTCTTCGTCCCGCTGAACACCCGTCTGGCCGCGCCGGAGATCGGCTATCAGCTCACCGACTCCGGGGTGTCCGTCCTGATCCACGCCCCGGCCCACGCACCACTGGTCGGCTCCCTGCGCGCCACGACGGATGTACGCGTGCACGTGGCGCTCGCGGGCCCTTCCCCCGATGCGGTCGGCTACGCCGAGATCATGCGGGCGGCCCCGGAGGATCCGCTCGACGAGCCGGTGGCGCCCGAGGACCTGTGCCTGATCATGTACACCTCGGGGACCACGGGCCGCCCCAAGGGGGCCGTCCTGACCCATGCCAACCTCACCTGGAACGCCCTCAACGTCCTGGTCGACACCGATCTGATCGCCGACGAGACCGCCCTGGTCTCGGCGCCCCTGTTCCACACCGCCGCGCTCAACATGCTCACCCTGCCGGTGCTGCTCAAGGGCGGCGCCTGCGTCCTCGTCCCGGCCTTCACACCCGACTCCACCTTCGAGCTGATCGAGCGCCACCGGGTCACGTTCATGTTCGGCGTACCCACCATGTTCAACGAGCTCGCCCGGTCCCCCAAGTGGCCTGCCGCGGACCTGACTTCGCTGCGCCTGCTGACCTGCGGCGGCTCCCCGGTCCCGCCCTCCCTCATCGAGACCTATGCCGCCCGGGGCCTGACCTTCCTGCAGGGATACGGGATGACGGAGGCGGCTCCCGGAACACTGTTCCTCGACGCGGCCCACGCCGTGTCCAAGACTGGCTCCGCCGGAGTGCCGCACTTCTTCACCGACGTACGCGTCGTCGGCCCCGACGGCACGGACGTCATGCCGGGCGAGCCGGGTGAGGTCCTGGTCAACGGCCCGCATGTCATGGCCGGTTACTGGGGCCTGCCAGAACAGAGCGCCGCCGTCCTCAGGGACGGCTGGTTCCACACCGGCGATCTGGCCGTACTCGACGAGGACGGCTACGCGTTCATCACCGACCGGCTCAAGGACATGATCATCTCCGGCGGCGAGAACATCTATCCGGCCGAGGTCGAGAAGGCCATCGCGGCCGACCCCGACGTCCTCGACTGCGCCGTCATCGGCGTCCCCGACCCCACCTGGGGCGAGGTCGGCCGCGCCGTCGTGATCCCCCGGCCCGGCTCGGGGCTCACTACCGCTCGCGTCATCGACGCCCTCCGGGGCGTGCTGGCCTCGTACAAGATCCCCAAATCGGTGGTGTTCGTCGACGAACTGCCGCGCAACGCGGCCGGAAAGATCCTCAAATCCCGCCTGCGCGACCTCCACGGCTGAGGAGCCCTCCATGCATGTGCACATCGACGACCTCGTCGGCATGACCGGCAAAGAGCTGGGCACGAGCGACTGGTTCCCGGTCCCGCAGGCCCGTATCGACACCTTCGCGGACGCCACCGACGATCACCAGTGGATCCATGTGGACCCCGAGCAGGCGAAGAACGGCCCCTTCGGCGTCCCCATCGCCCACGGTCTGCTCACCCTGTCGCTCTTCATCCCGATGTTCACGGCGCTCCTGGACGTGGACGGGGTGAAGACCAAGGTCAACTACGGCTTCAACAAAGTCCGCTTCCCGGCCCCCGTCCCCGCCGGCTCCCGCCTGCGCCTGCACGCCCGCCTCACCGAGGCGGCCGACGTCCCCGGCGGCGGCGTCCAGATCACGGTGGACGGCACGATCGAGATCGAGGAGGCACCCAAGCCGGCCTGCGTGCTGCAGTCCGTCTCGCGCTTCTACCGCTGAGACGGACGCGCCGCCGCGTGGACGGGGCTCGTCTCGGCGCCCGTTGCCACCGGACGGAACTCAACTCGGCGCCCCTTGCCACCGGACGCAACTCAACTCGGCGCCCGTTGTCAGTGGCATACGGCATCGTGTGCCGCCGGCGTCGGACCGAAACCAGGGGTGGGCAGCGTGGCGGAGCAGGAGCTCTCCGGTTATGCGGCAGGCGAGTTGAGCCATACGGACTGGGGGGGCGCTGGAGCATGCCTACGGTCCGGCCGGCGACATCCCTCCGTACTTGGCCGGGCTGCTCGCCTCGGACGCGGACAAGACAGTCCGAGGCGCTGGGGATGCTCGACATGGCGGTGCTCCACCATGGTTCGCTGTACTCCGCGACGCCACCCGCCGCGCTCTGCGTCGCGGCCGTCCTCGGTCATCCGCGCACCCTCGCCGAGCACGAGAGCCACTACCCCTGGGACGACCGGGCGCGCCCGCTGCGCGCCGCGCTGATCGAATGGCTCGGCCGGATCGCGGACTGTGCCGCCTACGGCGAGGCGGCCAGGGGCGAGGATTCCAACGGGCCGGGCGTGACGGCGGCATGCCGTGCCGTCAGGCCCGTGCTCTTCGAGAGCGTGCAGCCGTATCTGTCGGATCCCCATCCGGCGATACGGGAGGCAGCGGTGGGCACCGTCACCCATCTCTTGCGCGCCCCCGACCTCGCGGAACGCATCCCGCACGCCGCTGGGCACCTGCGGCACACCCTCACGCACAGTCCGTCCCGGCGGGAGCGGGCCGTCTGCGCCGTCACCCTGGGCCTGTGGGGTCAGGACACCACGGCGTACCTCGACGATCCCGACCCCGCCGTCGCCACCTGTGCCGCCCTCGCCGACCGCAACGCCGGCGAGGCGAAGGCCACCGCGCTCCTGCTGGCCGCGCTGGAGCGACCGGCCGAGGCGGATCCCTGGTTCCGGCCGCATCTGCCGCACTTCGACGGCTGGTTCCGCTTCACGCTCCTGCGGGTCGCCCTGGAGCGCACAACGCTCGAGGAGCTGCTCCCGGCCGCGGTCGCCATGCTGCGGATGAGCAGCCACTTCACGGTCGAGTGGGACTGGGGACCCTTGATGGTGAAGGCGTTTCCCGACGGGCATCGGGCCGGTACGCCGCTTACCCGGGCCCAACGCACCTTCCTGAGAGCCGCGTTGGAATACGACGACGACTGGGGGAACACCGCCGGCAGGATCATCTGGCTCCGCAAGGTGGGGCTTCCCTCGGAACGCGAGGGCTTGTGCGGCCTCCTGGAGCGCGAGGGCTCGTGCGGCCTCCTGTAGCCGCGGGCGCTGCCGCGGCCGGCTCCGTGGCTGGTCAGGTGGTGGATATTCTGGCGGGATGGTGGACAGAACCGGTGGTGAGCCGCAGATCGACGGGCGCTCCACGCGCTGGAGCGAGCACAAGGCGCAGCGCCGGGTCGAGTTGGTGGATGCGGCGGTCGCGCTGATCGAGGAGGAGGGCACGGCGTTCCGCGTACAGCGTCTCGCGGAGCGTGTGGGGCTGCCTCGATCGGTGCTGTACCGGCACTTCAAGGACCGGGCGACGCTGGACGAGTTGATCAGGCGCCGGGTCGTGGAGTCCTTCATGCGGCGGATGGAGCCCACGCTCAGCTTCGAGGGGACCGTCGAGGAGTCCGTCCAACGGGTGGTCGGTGCGCATCTGGACTGGGTCGTCGAACATCCGCGGCTCTACGCCTACATGGGCGTCGGGGAGCATGCGATGGGGGACGGTTCGCTGGTGGCGGACGCCAAGTCCGCCATCGCGCTGATGCTGGCCGACCGCTTCCGGGACATCCTGCGGGCGCTCGGGCTGCAGGAGGCGCCGATCCGTTCGGTCGCGGTGGGGATCGTGGGGTTCGTGGACACCGCGGTCAATCAGTGGGTCCACGACCCCGGGCGCGAGCAGTCCGAGGAGGAGCTGCGGGCGATGCTGTGCCGCTCGGTCTGGGCGGTCCTCGACGCGACGCTGCGGGACTTGGGTGTGGAGCTGTCACCGCGGCAGAAGGTCTCGGAGCTGGAAGGGCTCTGAGCGTCTCCGGTCCCGCGCAAGGGATCTGAAGCTGTCCGGCCCCGGATGAGGGATCTGAACCTGTGGTCCCGGACGTCATGGATCTCAGCCGCGTGGCACCGGGGTGGCGTTCGCCGCACGGTGCAGGGACTCCGCGTCCGTGAGCTTGACGCGCGGCCGGCCCTGGGCCTCACCCGCCGCCACCTCCGCGCGGTCGATGGCGCGCCATGCGTCCAGGCCAAGACCGTCGACCGCGACGCCCACGCGATGTTCCGTACGGCTTAGGAGACCGGCGGCGAAGTCGTCGAGCAGGGACTCGACCGTCTCCTGGGCACAGGTCTTGTTCGTACCGATGTAGCCGGTCGCCCCCCGCTTGATCCAGCCCGCGACATAGACACCGGGCCGCACCCGGCCGCGCTCGTGCGGGACCGTCGCGCTGTCCTCGTCGAAGGGCAGGCCCGGTACGGGCCGGGCGCGGTAGCCGACGGACCGCAGAACGAGACCGGTCTCCAGGGTCCCCGGCACACTGATGGGCCGGGCGCGGACAGTGCCGTCGCCGTCGGTGGCCAGCTCGGTGGAGGTCAGCTCCAGGGCCTGGACGGATCCTTCGCCCATGATCCGTACGGGACTGGCCAGGAAGCGCAGCACGATACGGCGGCGGCCCTCGACCGGCGTCCGGCCGGCCAGCTCCCACAGCAGCCGGGTCTTCTCGGTGGTATCGGGCGCCAGGTCCTCGGGCCAGCCTTCCACCCGCACGTCCACGTCCTTCAGGGCGCGAAGCGCCAGGAGTTCGGGCACGGTGAACGCCGCCTGGGCGGGCCCGCGGCGGCCGAGCAGGACGACTTCGCGGACCTTGCTCGCGCGCAGCGCGGCGAGTGCGCGGTCTGAGATATCGGTACGGGCCAGCGCCTCGGGATCGGCGGTGAGGGTACGGGCCACGTCGAGCGCGACATTGCCGTTGCCGATGACGACGGCGCGTTCCGTGTCGAAGGGGTACGCGTCGTGCGCACGGTCGGGGTGGCCGTTGTACCAGGCGACGAACTCCGTCGCGGAGACGCTGCCCGCCAGGTCCTCGCCCTCGATGCCGAGGCGCCTGTCGGTCGCGGCGCCGACGGCGTAGATCACCGCGTGGTGCTCGCGCAGCAGGTCCGCGTGCGTGAGGTCGGTGCCGACCTCGACGCCGAGGCGGTAGCGGAAACCGGGCTGTGACTCGATGGCCCGGAAGAGCTCGGTGACCTGCTTGGTGTCCTGGTGATCCGGCGCGACACCGGCCCGCGCCAGACCGTACGGCGTGGGGAGCCGGTCGTGGACGGTGACGCGCACGCCCGGGTGGCGCAGGAGCTCGTCGGCGGCGAACAGGCCCGCGGGCCCCGCGCCGACGACGGCGACGGACATCTCGCCTGCCGGAAGGCCGCGTTGCCCGGGCACCACATACATGGGTGCGCGATCGGCGTGCGGGTTCTCCTTGTAGTACGACGCGTTCAGCTCCAGGAACGGCAACTCCCCTTCGGTGAGCGCCGTATGGGGCTTGAGCGCGTCGACCGGGCAGGCCGTCGTACAGGCGCCGCAGTCCACGCAGGTGCGCGGATCGACGTACAGCATCTCGGTCGTGCCGAAGCCCGGCTCTCCCGGTGCGGGGTGGATGCAGTTGACCGGGCAGGCCAGCACGCACGAGGCGTCGGCGCAGCAGGATCGGGTGACGACGTACGGCACGGCGGGCTGGTCTCCGTTCGGATGGTCGGGGAAGTGCGGTGCGGCCCAGGGCCGTTCAGTCGGCGGCGAGCGGGGCGGGGCGGTCTGCGGCCGTGAGCGGGGCGGGCTCGCCGCGGAAGCGCGCGGGCCTGCCGTTGATCCGCAGCGCCTTCCACACCGGACGGGACACCTTGTTCATCAGACCGATGTCCTCGGCGAGCATCCGTACGTCGGAGAAGAGGTCGTGGAGCATCTTCCGGCCGGCGTCGGACTTCCAGAAGACGTCCTTGAGCACCCAGGCCGGAATGCCGACCTCGGCGGCGGACTTCCGGTCGGGGATCATGATGACGTCGCACAGGACCCGCATGATCAGCGGGAAGAGCACGGACAGCGCGCCGCGGCGGGCCTTGCCGAAGCGCGGGACGCGCAGGCGCAGGAACTCATGGGCGAAGGAGATGTGCCGGGCTTCCTCCGCGATGTGGATCTGCATGATCCGCTGCGGGAGCGGATGCACCGGTTCCCCGCTGCGCAGGGCCGCCTTCTGCAGGTGGTCGATGGGCTCCTCGCCGGCGAGGATGCCGGTGAAGAACGCCTCCGGGTAGAGCGAGCCGGCCAGCGGCAGGACCCGGCTCAGCTGCCGGAACCAGCGCTTTCCGCCGGCGGTGTCCACGCCGGTGCGGTTGACCAGCTCCTGGAACATCTGGGTGTGGTGGGTCTCCTCGGTGATCTCGTGGGTGAGATACCTGAACTCCTCATTGCGGTTGCCCAGTTGGTAGATGTAGTCCAGTGCCCCGCGCATGAGCAGGTTCTCGAACTGCATGCCCACCTTGGCGATGGTCGCCCACCGCCAGATCCCGATCCGTATCTGCGTCTCGAGCGGCTGCTTCCGGTACCACGGGTGGGCGCCCAGGGCGTCCGCGGAGGTGAGCACCCAGCGGGGGTCGCCGGTGTCCACGGCGAACTCGGGGTCGTCCCACTTGATGTCGGTGAAGGCGTTGAAGTTGACGTTCACGGAGCCTTCGGACAGGGTCCGCAGGCGCTCGTCGTAGACCTTCCTGGTCAGGTTCGCGGTCATCTTCGTCCTCGGTTGTCTGCGGGGTGGCTTGGACGAGCCGCACCGGCCGGCGGCGTGGGTTGCCGAACGGTCAGGCGGCGTGGGTCGGTTCCTGGGCGTCGACCGCAGAGTCCGCACGAGCCGGGTCGGCCTTCTCGAAGCGCAGGGCGCTGTCGTCGATGGGGGCGGACCGGAGCATGGCGCGGTCGCGGTAGTAGTTGTTCCACAGCCGCCACGGGTCACGGGTGCCCTGGCGCGGCATGACCTCATTGGCCCGGGCGATATAGCCGGAGGTCAGCGCCTCGCCCATGACGGAGAACTCGGAACGGTCGCCGTCCGTGGCCACCGGCGTGGCGATGTCGTGCCCGTGGCGCCGCATGTGCGCGAGCAGGCGGGCGGTGTAGTCGGCCGCCAGGTCCGCCTTCAGGGTCCAGGAGGCGTTGGTGTAGCCGATCACGAGGGACATGTTGGGTACGCCCTCGAGCAGGACGGCCTTGTAGAGGACACGGTTCGCGATGTCCACGGGGCGTCCTTCGACGGTGAGTTCCATGCCGCCCAGGAGACGGACGCTCAGGCCGGTGGCGGTGACCACGATGTCGGCCGTCAGCTCCTCGCCGGACTTCAGGCGGATGCCGTCGGCGGTGAAGGTGTCGATGTGATCGGTGGCGATCGACGCCTTGCCGCTCTTCAGAACCTTGAACAGATCGCCGCCGGGCACCACGCACAGCCGCTGGTCCCAGGGCTTGTAGCGCGGGCTGAAGTGCCGCATGTCGACACTCTTTCCGGCCCGCGCCCGTACGAGGCCGAGGAGCGCCCGGCGGGCGAGGCGCGGGTACTTGCGGCAGAAGGCGTAACTCCCGCGCTGCAGCGCGATGTTGCGCGCCCGCGCGATCCTGTGCGTCAGCGCCGCGGGTGCGCGCAGCTTCTGCAGCACGAAGGTGAGCGGGTCGACCTCGGGCAGCGCGAGGATGTACGTGGGCGAGCGCTGCACCATGGTGACGTGCGCGGCTTCGCCGGCCATCGCGGGCAGCAAGGTGATGGCGGTGGCACCTGACCCGATGACGACGACGCGCTTGCCGCTGTGGTCGAGGTCCTCCGGCCAGTGCTGCGGATGGACCACGGTGCCCTGGTAGTCGGCCTCGCCCGGGAACTGCGGGCGGTAGGGCCGGTCGTAGTCGTAGTAGCCGGTCGCGCCGACGAGGTAGCCCGCGCTGTACGACTCGCGCTCGCCCGTGGCCTCGTCCTCGGCCTCGACGTCCCAACGCCCGGTGGCGTGCGAGAAGTTCGCACGGATCGCGCGCCGCCCGAAGCGGATGCGCTCAAGTACGCCGGTGTCGCCCGCGGCGTCCTCCACGTACTGCCGGATCTCCGCACCGCCGGCCAGGATGCGCGCGTCGCGCCACGGCCGGAAACCGAATCCGAAGGTGGACATGTCGGAGTCGGAGCGGATACCGGGATACCGGAAGAGATCCCAGGTGCCACCGACCCGCGCGCGCCGTTCGAGCACGACGAGCGAAGTGCCGGGCGCGTCCCGCAGGACATGACTGGCGGCGCTGATGCCGGAGATTCCGGCACCGATCACCAGGACGTCGACGTACTGCTGCTCCATTACGGAGGTCCCCACTCTCGGTCGGGCACGCGGTTCCATCTCTGTGCGTTCCCGCAATTTACCTGCGACACACTGTTTCAGATACCGGCGGTAACGTGATGTGGGTCACGTGCGTTCACAGGGGCGAGGACTACCGGCAGGGATGCCTTGGCTCGTTGTCCGAGCCCACCGATAGCCTGGGCGGCAGTCAGGTCCAACTCTCCCCAGGGAGCACACCAGTGGACATCCTGCTCATCGCCGGCCTGTGGCTCGACGGATCCGCATGGGACGACGTGGCGCCCGAACTCACCGAGCTCGGCCACCGCCCGGTGCCGCTCACCCTTCCCGGCCAAGGCGACGGCACCGCCTCCGCGACGCTCGACGACCAGCTGGCGGCAGTGCTCGCCGCCGTGGACGCGGCGCCTGGGAAGCCCTTGATCGTGGGGCACTCCGCCGCGGCAAGTCTGGCCTGGCTGGCCACCGACGCACGACCGGAGAAGGTGGCCAAGGCCGTATTGATCGGCGGCTTCCCCGCCCCCGACGGCCGGGCCTACGCCGACTACTTCGCGACGGAGGGCGGCGTCATGCCCTTCCCGGGCTGGGCCCCCTTCGAGGGAGCCGACTCCGCCGATCTGGACGAGGAGGCCCGGCGCCGTTTCGAGTCCGCCGCCGTTCCGGTCCCCGAGGGTGTCGCCAAGGGGGTCGTGCACCTGACCGACGAGCGCCGCTTCGACGTCCCCGTCGTGCTGATCTGCCCCGAGTTCACCGCGGCCCAGGCCAAGGAGTGGATCGCCGACGGCGACAGTCCCGAGTTGGCCCGCGCCACCCACCTCGACTACGTGGACCTCGACTCGGGCCACTGGCCGATGACCACCCGCCCTCGCGAGCTGGCCCGCGCGCTGGCGGAGGCCGCCGACTCGTAATGGCGAGCGGCCATGAGGGTCGCCACAACGACAGGACCCCGCGGCTTCAAAAAGCCGCGGGGGCGCTCCCGCGGGAGCTGGGGCGCCCCCACACCACGCCCCCCCGGCGCCACAAAAACCGGGCGGGCTCGCTCGCGGCGGAGCTGGCGCCCGTCATCCCGTAGGCGGCACGCGGGACCAATCCGCACTGGCTACAGTGGCTCGTCCGCTGCCAGGGCTCGGCTGATGATGTCGGACAGCGGTCCACGATAGGCCGTGCCCCGCTGGCTGACGACGCCGAGGGTCGGACCTGGGCGAGGCCATCGATCTCTACCAGGTCCACTGGCCGGACACCGGTGCAAGGAGGGCAGGGTCCGCGCCATCGGGCTGTCCAACCACAGCGTGCAGGAGCTCGAACGTGCGGCGGCAGTCGCCCCGATCGACGCCGTCCAACCCCCGCTGTCCGTGCTGAACCTCTCGGCCGCCGCGGAGATCGCCTGGGCGGATCGGCACGGCACCGGAGTGATCGCCTATTCCCCGCTGCACTCCGGCCTGCTGACCGGCACCTTCACCACCGCGCGCGCCCAGGCACTCGCGGACGATGACGGGCGCCGCACCCATCCGGACTTCACCCGGGACCTGGCCGCCGACCTGCGGGTGGTCGACCGGCTGCGCACGGTCGCGGATCGGCGCGGCGTGGCGGTCGGTTCGGTGGCGATCGCCTGGGCCCTGGCCTGGCCCGGAGTCAGCGGAGCCATCGTCGGTGCCCGCACTCCCGACCAGACCGGCTCTTGGCACTAAGCAGCCGACCTGCAGCTCACCGAGACCGACCTCGCCGAGATCAGCGGTCAGGCCCAAGCCACGGGAGCGGGTCGATGAGCCGGCCGGCCAGGGCCGTGGCCGCGGCGGCACTCCTGGTGACGCTCGCCGCCTGCGGCGCGGGCGGGGATGGGGACGGGGATGGGACGGCAGCTGAGCCGTCCGCGGCCCGTCCCTCTGAGGCGGCATCGCAATCCGCGCCTGCGAAGAGCAGCGAAGCCGCCTCCGCGCAGGCCGAATTGATCGGCACCTGGGAGAGCGAGGGCGGCGATCTGCGCCTCGCGCTCCGTGCTGACGACACCTTCACGGAGGACCTGAACGGGAAGCAGGCCGCCTACCAAGGTACTTACAAGGCCACCGACGACGGCTTCACGCCCTCCGCGGACGACGGCGCCCGCGCCGCGGGCACCCTGGTCGACGAAGACCCGCATCCGCACGTCGAGCTCAGCGGGTACACCCTCCACCCCCGGTGAGGTGACCGGTGCGACGACAAGACCGCACGGCGTCAGAGGCCGAGGGGGGCTGGTTGGGGGTCGGGGGGGGGAGCCGGGCCCAACCCAAACCCCCCCGGTCTCAGGACGCCGTGGGGTCTTGGTTGGTGTCCGAGGGGGGGGAGCTGAACCATACGCACATGCCGGTGATGCGGGGTGACTGCAACTTCTGTAGCTCAGCCGTGGCCACGTTGATCACGACCATGAGCGTTTGATGCTCTCTGCCCGGACGACGTACGAGGCCGGGCCGCCACGGATCACCGCCGCGCCTGGTTCAGCCCCTCACTCGGCGGGCGTCAAGTCGACACTCAGGGCCGAGGGTCGAGGGAGCGGAGTAGCTGCAAGAGCCCCTCGACCGGGCGGAGTTGCTCTTCAGTGAGCGGGTCGGGGCTGAAGTGCATGAGGTTGTTGCGGAAGATCCGGCACTCCTCCAGCCACTCCAGGAAGAGCTGGTGGTCGACGTCCCAGCCAAGGCGCTTCCAATGCTCCTCTTCCTTGAGGAGATAGCCGTATGCGCCGAGTGTCAGGCCCGCTGCGCTCATGACCGTGTCCCTGCGAGACCTGGGGACGTGGGCCCTCAGCTCGATCACGGTGAAGTGGGCGTCCGCGGCACGTCGAAGTCGCTGCTCGATCTCTTCCAGCAGGATGAAGGGGCGTACCCGGGCGCCGAACTGCACAGTGAGGTCGGCCGCGGTGATGATTCCGGTGACCTTCAGATCGGGGTCCCGTACGAAGACGTATCCGGACTGGCGGATCTCGCCGATCCAGTTCAGCAAGTCGTCGTTGCTGTCGGCCTCGCGGGCCGGCTTCGTCGCGGCGTCCAACTGGGCGTCGGGGTCCGCGAGTCGGGCCATGCCGATGGTCTCCCAACTGACGACGCCGCGCAACCTGTCGTCAGCGTCGAGAACCGGGAGCTGCGAGTAGTGGTTCAGGATCATCTTTGTCGTCGCCGACCGAAGGCTGTCGCCTACGCGTACGGAGGCCAGCGCCTGGTGCGCCGCCGGCAGGTTGCTGATGCGGTACGCCACCGGCGGCAATTCCGGCTCGCCGAGTACCTGTACTCCGGACCGCATGAGGCTGCTGCTTCCCTCATCGTCGGGCTCCTCCCCGTCAGACAGCACAGTGATCTCGCTGTCGATGGTTCCCTCTGTGAAGGATGGACTCGTCACCAGGCCGAGGCGCAGCAGGTCCGTCTGGATCTCGTCGATCACCGACGAATAGCGGCGTGGTGCGTTCCATACGGAGAGGAAGTCCCGGATGGAGATCTTGAGCGGCTGGTTCGCGGGGCGCGCGGCCACCGCTGCAGCGAGCTTGTCCGGAGTGGCGACGCTGATTGCCGGGTCCGGACGACCCGGGTCGGTGCCGGTCTGCGCGAGTGCCGCGACGCGCTCCGCGGCATTGAACCGGCTCAGTTCGAAAACGGTGAGTAGGGACCCCATGCTGTCGAGGAGGTCCTGCTGCACGGCCGCCCGGTCCAGGTCCTTCACCAGCCACTCCACGGCCCGTACGTGCCGGAGGCCGTCCTCGGCGTCCGCACGGTAGGCGTAGTCGCCGGTCACTCGGCCGACGGCGAGCTGCCAAGACCGCAGGGGCAGCACCACTAGGTCGCCGATCTGGATCTCCTGCCGGAAGCGGAGCAGCTGTCCGGTCCAGTTCGCCACGACCCTGGGGCCTTCATGCGGATACGAGTCCTGCACGACGGCGCGTATCTCGTCCCGGGTGGTCGCTTCTGTGAGATCTCCCGAGCCCGGCCAGCCCGCGATGATCAGCCCGTCGTCGAGTGCGGCCTGTTCCCGCTCTCCGTCGCGCCCTGCCCGAACCGTCCATGCACGCATGCCGCCCCCGAAACCCGAGATTCCACCAGGTGTTTGATCCTGCAGGAGCCGATCAGCAGTGGCAAGCAACTCGGGTACCACGCAAGAGAATCAGCCACAGTGGTTTCCTCGGGGCCGCGGGAGCCTCCTGCCTTCGTAAGTGTCCCCTTAGACTGATCGACAAGCCGCACGCCGGTACCGAGCTGATGACCGATGCTCTCCGGCATGGGTGCCGCAGCGGTGAGCGCAGTTGGAATCACGAGTCGGGTGGGGGTACGAGGGTGCCGATGGAAGAGCTGGACCCGAAGAAGGACCCACAGGTGCTCGGCCCGTTCGAACTGCTCGCAGTGCTGGGCAAGGGCGGCATGGGCAAGGTGTATCTGGCCCGGCGGCTGCCCCTGGAGCGACTCGGCCCGGAGATGGAGGCCGGGTACTTCCTCTCCGAGCGTGATGAGGCCCGCGAGAACGAGCTGGCCGCAGTCAAGGTCATCCTCCCGGAATTCCTCGAAGCCGATCATCAGGACGTGAGCCAGGAGGAGAAGAGGGCCCGTTTCGACCGCGAGATCCGCTCCGTACAGGCCGTGATCAGCGACCGGGTACCGGCCTTCCTCGGCGCCGACCCCGAGGCCCCGCTGCCGTGGTTCGCCAGCGAGTACCTGCACGGGCCGGACCTGGGCAGCTTGGTGAAATACCTCGGCGACCACGACGTCAAGTTTTCAGTAGGTCCCTACGCCGCGCTGGGCCTGGCCCTTGTGGACGCCCTGCGCACCATCCACGCCGCGAATCTCCTGCATCGTGACCTCAAGCCGTCGAACGTCGTGCTGGGCCCCTCAGGACCCGCCATCCTGGACTTCGGACTCGCAACGCTGGCCGACCGCCGCACCAGCCAGGCTCTGACCAAGGCAGGCATGGGGTTCGGGACCCCTCACTACATGCCCAGGGAGCAGGCCGAAGACCTCAGGAGCGTCAAGGAACCCGGTGATGTGTACTCGCTGGGCGCCACGCTCTTCTACGTCGCGACCGGCGGTCGGCCCCCGTACGGGAAGTGGGGCCCCACGAACAACCCTCCCTCGTGGACGGACGTGGGCGCGGAGTTCATCCCGCTCCTTGCCAAGATCATCGTTCATGTTCCTGAGCAGCGTCCCACCCTTGACGAGGTGCAGAACGATCTCCAGGAGCTGCTCATCACGAGTTCGCTGACAGAAGCGACGGCACAGGAGCAGCTCGCGGAGCTCGTCGTGCAGGCAGGGCTTGCCCCTGAGCTGCCGGCCAGTGCCTCCCCAGGAGCCGTTAACCCCGTCATCGAGCAGGCGGCCCAGGCGGCGGTGGATGATGGCAATGCTCCTGACGCCCCATGGGATGCACTCTTCAACCAGCTCCTCCAGCTGCCCGGCCAGGGCGACCCGCAGGCTCCGGCACCGTCCGACGAGGCCAACACTAGGCCGCTTCCGGCCTACACGCCCACCGTGCCTGACCCGGCGCCGGCCGCCAGCCCGGAGCCGCGCCAGAACCAATCCAGTGGCGACACCACCAGCTATCGCATCGCTCCGCCTCTGCCCGCCCCCGCACTGCCTCCCGCCCCGGTCCGCGAAGCACCGGCCGCCGCCCTCCGTGCGGCGCGAGACCTGCGCAAGGCGTACGCCCACAGCTCCCAGCTGTAGGCACGCAGCTTCCGCTGAGGGAGCCGAAAGTCACGTATGGGCCGGCTGAAGCCCTGGTTGCGCCTCGCCGATGCCAGGAGCGAGCAGTCTGGGCATAGGCTCGCCGAGGAGCTGATGAGGGCGGCTCGACGCCGGTGACTCCGGTCGCGAGCGCCCACGAAAGCCCGTGTGCAACGAAGAGAGGGATCAACTCCATGCCCGACGCAGCGGCCGGACGCGCCGAAGCCAGTGCCGTGTCACCGGACACCGCGACGAGCGCCGCGCAGCTCGGCCTAGCTCCCGGCGCGCAGATCGAGGTGCGCGACGAGGAGTGGCTGGTCCGGAACGCGGTGCAGATCAGGGAAGGAGAGTTCCTGATCGAGGCGACCGGTGCCTCGGATCTCGTACGGGGCCATGACGCGCGGTTCCTCACCTCTCTCGACCGCCCGCAAGTGCTGCGGCCGGAGGAGACTCGCCTGGTACCCGACGCCTCGCCTGAGTTCCGCCGCAGCCGTCTCTTCCTCGAGGCAGTGATGCGGAAGACGCCGCTGCCGCAGGCCGAGCGGAGGCTCGCGCTCACCGAGGGCTTCCTCCTCGACCGCATGGACTACCAGCTGCGCCCCGCCGAGAAGGCGCTGGCCAACCCGCTTAGCCCGCGCATACTCATCGGTGACGTGGTCGGCCTCGGCAAGACCCTGGAGATCGGGGTGCTACTCGGGGAGCTCATCAGGCGTGGTCGCGGTGAGCGGATCTTGGTCGTGACGCCGGCGCCGGTCCTGGAGCAGTTTCAGCACGAAATGTGGACGCGGTTCTCGCTGCCCTTGGTCCGCCTCGACAGCGTGGGCATCGCCCGCATCGAGCGTCGCATTCCGGCCGGCCGGAACCCCTTCACACACTTCAAGCGGGCGATCGTCTCCATGGATACGATCAAGAACGCCGGCAGTTACGGACGATGGCTGAAGGACGTTCGCTGGGACGCCGTCGTCATCGACGAGTCGCACAACCTCATCGGCGAGTCCAGCGCCCGCCGCGCCCTCGCCGAACTGCTCGCCGACCAGTCCGACGCCCTGATCCTGGCCAGCGCCACCCCGCACAACGGCAAGATCCGTTCATTCGCCGGCCTCGTACGCCTCCTCGACCCGATGGCCATCAAGGACGCCAACGACCCGCGTCCCGAGGAGCTGGAACACCTCTACATCCGGCGTACCAAGACAAGCCGCGAAGTGGCCAAGGCGCTGCAGGGATCCTGGGCGCCGCGGGGAGGGTCCTTCTCGGTTCCCTGCACCGCCAGTGACCTGGAGGAGCAGGTCTTCGCCGAGTTCGCCGCCCACTGGCTGCGACCACCGGGCAGCGCTCCCGAGGACGCGGCCGCGCTGGTCCTCGACGGAGAAGACCGGCTCTTCCCGTACGTGATGTTGAAGTCGTTCCTGTCCTCGCACCGCGCGCTCTTTGCGACCGTACGTGCCCGCCTCGTACGCCAGAAGCACTGGAAGCCCAAGGAGAAGGACGCGACAGAGGAGAACTACAAGGTCACCGACCCGCCGGGCCTCATCGATCCCGCCATGGCCACTGGCCGTGAGACAGCGTCGCTCCTGCGCCTCGCGGAGCTCACCCGTCGCATCGAGCAGCAGACCGCCGCAGGGAACACGCGGTGTGCCGCCAAGCTCCAGGCGCTGGTCGAGGAACTCGGACGCATCGGTGTCCGGCCCGGCAGTACCACCCGAGCTGTGGTCTTCTCCGAGCGGCGCGAGACTCTCAACTGGTTGGGTACGGTGCTGCCCGCGCTGCTCGGCTGGCGCCCCAAGGACGCGCCGAGCGCGGTGAAGGTCCTGCACAGCGAGATTCCCGACACCGTACAGATGGATTACGTCGACGAGTTCGCGCGCGGTGGCAGCGAGGTCCGGCTGCTCCTGACCGGCGACGGCGCCTCCGAGGGCGTGAACCTGCACCGCCAATGCCACCACCTCATCCACTGGGATCTGCCGTGGAGTCTGATCCGGGTCGAGCAGCGCAACGGCCGCATCGACCGCTACGGGCAGCTGCACCAGCCCGAGTTCCGCGCGATGATCCTCAAGTCCGTGACCGAGGGCGCGATGGACGACACGCATGTGGCGCAGCGAGTCTTGGAGCGGGAAGCGGCCGTCCACAAGGTTCTCGGCACGGTCGAGGCGGTGTCCGCGCACCATGACGCGGACGTCGAGGAAAAACGGCTTATGGAGGCCCTGCTCACCGACAGCCCCGAGGACGCGGTGCGGTCGATGGAGGCCGCGCCGAAGCCGGACGCGACCGCCGACGCGACCGAGGTCGAACTCCCGGTGGAGCAAGCCCTCATGGGGGAATTCGGCACCGGCAGCGGTCTCGACCTGCTCGACCTGCTGGACACGGATACGGAAGTGGAGGACGCCGTCCCCGAATACGATGGGCCGCACGACGCCGCTCCGCCCGAGACGGCGGACGAACTACGGCTTTTCACGAAGACGCGTGACTTCGTGCTGACTGCGCTCGACGAGCTTCAGGACCTGGAGGCGTTCCGCCTGAATACGGCCGTCGACGGCAATGACCTCAGCTTCGATACTCCGGACGACCTCAAGGCGCGGCTGTCCGTACTGCCCACTTCGTACCGCCGCGACCAAGGCGTCGACAAGCGCATCAAGCTGACCTTCAGCCGCTCGGACGCCGCCGACTCGCTGCGCCGGGCGCGTGAAGACGCGGATTCTGCTTCGCTGTGGCCGGACGCGCACTACGTGGGTGAGCTCCACCCGGTCGTGGAGTGGATCACCGACAAGGTTCTTGTGCAGCAGCGCCGCCAGACCGCCCCCGTGCTCCAGGTCAGCGCGAGGGACGTGCCCGATCCCGTCTTCCTTGTCCAGGGCGTGTGGTCCAACACCGAGGGGCGGCCCACAGTCGTCGCCTGGCTAGCCGTCGACCAACTCGCCGCAGACGAGCCCCGCGTACGCGAACTCACGCGGGACCTGCTCGCCGAACTCGGCGTCGGTCCTGCGATGGATGATCACTACAAGGTGGGAGATCTCGCCGCGCTCGAAGCTGTGGTGCCTCGTGTGGTGGAGCGAGCGCGTCTCGAACTGGAGGAGCGGCGCAAGATCAGCGATGAGCTCGTCGACGCCCCGCTCGACGCGGTCGAGATGTCCGTATCACAGTGGCGGCAGGAGCCCCTGCCGGGTGCTTGGTCCGGCGGTCGCACGGCACGTGACGCCGCGGCCGAGCGGTTGAGCAGGCAGGCACGCAGGCTGAAGACGGCCGGTGAGCCGATGGTACGTATCCTCGCGGTTCTGGAGCCGAGCGCATGAGCGAGACGAAGTCGATCACCGCCAAGAACGGCCTGGGTGCGGACGGGGAGGTCTTCGACTCCCTGGTGAACCAAGGCGAGTACCTGCCCGCCTTCTACCTGAGCGAGATCTTGCCCAAGCAGCTGCGCGGCGGTCTGCTCAAGGAGTGGAGCGAACAGGAACGGCAGGGCAATCACACTCCGCGGCAGGGGCTGCGTGACCTCACCGGTCCCTACCAGACGGCGCGAGCCGCTCTCTTCGACGACGCTGAGAAGTACAACTCCACGGCCGACCGGTACGCCGTGGCCGCTCAGGAGGCGGCGGCCCAGGAACTCAAGTCGTTGCCCAAGGACGAGGAACCGCCCGTCGCCCGGCAGCCCGTGCCGGGCCCAGATGCCTGGGCTCAGGACGGCAGCCCGGAAGGTGCCTGGCGCAGCGCCCTGCACACGTGGCACGTCAACCTGCTGCGCGCGCTGGGTTTCGATGCGACACCTGTCGTGCTCACGGCGCGCGGTGCGGGCGGCCTGGCCGCCGTGCCCCTCGCACACGCCGAGGAACAACTCGTCGTTCTCTCCGGCGGCTTCGCGACCACGGTCGAGACCGCGCTCAGCGACACCGGTGCGAACCGGCTTCCCGCCCCGGTCCGTGTCGCGTCCGGCAAGCACCTGACCACGGTGACTGACCTCGCGTCTTGGTTGTTCAGCAATGCGGCCAACCCGCCCCGCTACGCATTGCTGCTCTTCGGCGGCGTGATGATCCTCGCCGACCGCGACGCTTTCCCCCGCGGCCGCCACCTCGCGGTCAGCCTGGACGTGGCGCTGCCCCGCAAGGGAGCCAAGGGCTCCACCGCCGGTGAACTTGACGTCATCGCGGCGTTGTTCAGGGCGGACGCACTGCGTCCCAAGGATGACGGATCCGAGGATGACATCGCCCGGTTCCTGGCCGAGTCCCGGGACCACTCGGTCAGCGTCACCGCCGATCTGCGTCACGGCCTGCAGAAGTCCGTTCAGCTCATCGCCAACGAGGTCCTCGACCTGGCCCGTGAGCAAGGCGTGCGCCCCGAGGACCTCGCCGAGTGGCTGCCCCACGATCTCAAGGAACCCGGCGACCTCCCGAAGCTGCTGACCACCGAGTCACTGCGCTACCTCTACCGCATCCTGTTCCTGCTGTATGCCGAGGCCAGGACCGACCTCGGCATCCTCCCGATGAAGAGCGAGGAATACCGCCAGGGCTACAGCGTCGCGAGGCTGCGTGAGCTCGTCGTACCCAAGGAACTGACCGGCCACCACGCCCGCACCGGCTACCACTTCCACGACTCCCTGGACCTGCTTTTCGAGAAGGTCTACACCGGCCACCCCGTCGCCGACACCCAGACCACCCGCGATGCCGCCACTGCCGCCCCCGAGCCGACGGAGTCGGTGGAACTCGCCGCCGACGACGGCCACATCGACGTACGCATCGAGGCGCTGCGCTCTAAGCTCTTCGACCCGACGTCGATAAAGCTCGTCGGCCGCCGGGTGCCCTGGAAGCCGCTCGGTGACGAGCCGGGCACCACGCGCCCTCCCCTCGACCTGCGGCTGCGCAACAAGACCCTCCACCAGGTGCTGCGCAACCTCACACTCGTCGAGGGGAAGGGCAAGTTCGGGCGCGGCGGCTTCATCTCGTACGCGCAGCTCGGCATCAACCAGCTTGGCGCCGTCTATGAGGGGTTGATGTCTTACACCGGCTTCATCGCCGAGGAGGCGCTGTACGAGGTGGCAAAGGGCGGCGACCCGAAGGACGGCTCCTGGCTGATCACCAGCAGTCAAGTCAACTCCGGCCGCTACCCCGACGAGCCGGGGCACAGCGTCTTCGTCAAGGACAGGCCCGACCCCGAGTCCGACGAACGGGTCTCCCGCGTACATCCGGTGGGCTCCTACGTCTACCGCCTCGCCGGCCGCGACCGGCAGACCAGCGCCTCCTACTACACCCCCGAGTCCCTGACCAAGGCCACCGTTGAACAGGCCCTGCGCTTCCGATTGCACCCCGAGGGAAAAATCGACCCCGCCGAGCCGGAGGCCGCGGAGGTCATCGCGGCAGAGGTGCTGAAGTGGAGGGTGTGCGAACCGGCGCTCGGCTCCGGCGCGTTCCTCAACGAGGCCGTCAACCAGCTCGCTGAGCTCTACCTCCGCCTCGCCAAGCGCGACACCGGCCAGGACATCGACGCCGACAACTATCTGCGGGAGCTGCAGAAGGTCAAGGCGTACATCGCGCTGCACAACTCGTACGGCGTCGACCTCAACGACACCGCAGTCGAGCTCGCGGAGATCTCGCTGTGGCTCAACACCATGTATCAGGGCATGAAGGCTCCCTGGTACGGCCTGCACCTGCACCGGGGTAACTCACTGGTCGGAGCCTCGCGCAAGACCTATCCGGGTAACGCACTCGCGAAGGGTGAGTGGCTGAAGACGAAGGGCCAGCGGGCGCCGGACGTTGTGCCGCTGGCTCAGACGTTGCCCGGTCAGGCAGTGCACCAGTTTCTGCTGCCGTCGCTGGGGTGGGGGTCGGTCGCCGACGACGTCCGGGTGCGCAAGCCGAAGAAGGGCGAGCCCGAGGACAAGTTGACCAGTGTGGTTGCCGGGGCCGACGCCGAGTGGCTCGACGCAGACGTCATCGAGGCGATGAAGGCATGGCGGTCGCAGATTCGGCGGGCGCCGCGAGGCGGTAGCGGTAGCGGCAAGAAGCCAGTGGCCGCGAAGTCCGCTGCGGCACGCAAGCCGAAGGTCACCCTGCAGGTCGACGACGAACAGGGGTTTGGGCAGGGCGCGTTGGACCTCCCTGGCGTGACTGTCTGGGAGCAACAAGGGTTGGGGTTCGACGATGTGCTCTCCGGGGGCGAGGAGCGGACTCCGCGGCCGACTCTCGGCGCGCAGCGAGGCATCAAAGCGGTCCGCAGCGCCAAGAAGGTCGACGACAAGGCCGCGCAGGACGAGGAAGACGCACAGGTCGGGCGCCTGATGGCGCTCGCCCAGCGAGTCGAGTACCTGTGGAACCTCGTCGTCAAGCGGCTGCGCCTGTCCGAGCAGGAGATCGCGCGCGGTATCGACGTCTGGGGCGCCGACAGCACAATGCTCGCCGAGCGCAGGGAAGGCGCGGGCGGGAAGGTCATGGACAGGGACGCCGTACGCAAGGCGCTGGAAGAAGAGGGCCGACCGTACTGGCGGCTCAAGCAGGTCATGGACGCTTGGTGCGCGCTGTGGTTCTGGCCGCTGGAGGAGGTCGGGCTGCTCAACGGCACCGATCCGTGCTATTTCGCCGGCGAGCGTGACCTCACAAAGATCAAGAAGGGATACGACGGGCGGCGTACGGCCCTGAAGAACCTCGACGACTGGATCGAGTTCGCCGAAGCTGTCCTGGGGCGGGTCGGAGTCGAGTCGGGCAAGAAGCAGGTCTCCTTGGACGAGGTGCGGGTCGCGGACAGCCTGGAGAAGCTGGACAAGCTGGAGGGGACCCTTGAAGAGCAGATGCGGCGCTTCTCAGTCTGGATGGAGCCGTACGACCTGGGCGACCGGTTTCCGTGGTACGAGACGTCGTATCGAATCGCAGAGGAACGCGGCTTCTTTCACTGGGAGTTGAGCCTCGCGCATGTCTTCGCTGAGGGCGGCTTCGATGTGATGGTGGGGAATCCGCCTTGGGTTCGGCAGGAGTGGGACGAGAACGCTGTACTGGCCGAACTTGAGCCCTGGTTCGAGCTGGGAGGGAAAGCAGCTGAAGAGCGACGCGCGGAACACGTCGGAGAGCTCCTGCGCGATCCGGTACGTCGTTCCTTCTATCTCGGTGAGCTGGAGACCGTGGCCGGCGTATCGGCGTTCCTGGCGTCGCTGGACACGTATCCGGAGCTGGTCGGCACCCGCCCGGACATGTATCGCGCGTTCATGCTGCTGGCGTGGCGGGCGACTGGCCAGGATGGCATCGCTGGGCTGGTGCATCCGTCTACGCATCTGACGGGGGCGAAAGAGGGGGCGTTGCGGAGAGCCGCGTACGAGCATTTGCGGCTGCATGCGGATTTCGTAAATGAACTCAAGTTGTTCCCCTCGCCAGTTGGGAATGCCAGCCACTTCAGCGTAAATATCTACGGCAACACGCGGAATATCGGTTTTGAGCACTTGAGCTGGCTGATGCACCCGCAGGTGCTCACCCGTTCCCTCCGCCACGACGGAAAGGGCGTCATCCCAGGTATCAAGAACAACGGCGTTTGGGACCTGAGGCCGCACCTGAACCGAGTGGTGACTGTGGAGCGCGCGACGCTCATCGCCTGGCAGAAGCTTGCCGGGGAGGAGAACTCGCTGTCAGTCGACGAGACCAAGTTGCTGTTTCCGGTGACTGCTGCCGAGGAGTCGGCAATCTCCGCGCTCGCGAAGTGGCCGCACCGGCTTGGTGGGCTGGACCCGCGCATCAGCTCTGGCTTCAACGAGAAAACCGACCGTACGGCAGGGTACATCGAGTGGAACCCGAGCCAGCCGACACAATGGAGTGAAGTGATTCTCCAGGGGTCATTTCTCCTCGTAGCGACCCCGCTGGGGAAGCAGCCGCCCGTTGGAGGCTCCAGGAGCCACCGTGACTACTTTTCGTGGGACCTGTCGAATCTCGGCGAAGATGCTGTGCCGCGTACAAATTACCGGCCGGCAGGCGCACGATCTCGGTACATCGCCGCACAGGACCGTTGGGTTGACCCTGATCGACTCGCGCAGCTGAAGGCCGACCCAGCAGCGATGCACGCGGCAGGAGCTGCGATTGATGCTGAGCAGCCCGGTTTGGAGGCGAAGGCACGAGACTTGGCGATCGAGGCGCTCCTCCGAGAGGCGAGCGAAAGACTGTTCGCGCAGTCCTACCGTGTGGCATGGCGCGAGATGATCGCTTCCGACACGGAGCGCAGCCTCTTCGCGAGCCTGATTCCCCCTGGTGTCAACCATGTTCACGCTGTCCGCAGCGCGGTGCTACCCACCCCAGAGCTTGGCGCGCTCGTTGCCGGGTTCTTCGCTTCGTTGCCCCTCGACTACGCGCTGCGCATCTCGGGACGGGGGCACCTGGACGTTTCGGACGCGGCAACGATGCCAGCCCCGACGTTGGGGCATCCTCTCGCACCCGCGCTGCTCCTGCGTACGCTCCGCCTCAACTGCCAGACCAATGCCTATGCGTCCTTCTGGAACAGGCTGTATGACGGTCTCTGGACGTCAGACACCTGGGCGGCCGCCTCCGAGTGGCCGTCGGACGCACCGCCGCTAACCCAAGATCTCGGCCCAACCTGGACTTCGCACACCCCTCTCCGCACGGACTTCTCCCGCCGAGCCGCTCTCGTAGAAATCGACGCCCTCGTAGCCGTCTGGCTGGGCATCGACGCTGACGAACTCATCGCGATGTACCGCTCCCGCTTCCCGGTGCTCCAGCAGTACGAAGAGAACATGTGGTTCGACGCCACGGGTCGCCGTATCGCCAAGGCCCACCAGGTCCACGGCTACGGCCAGCCCAAGGACGCCTGGAAACAGCTCAGTTCGCCCCCCGCCTTCCCGCTGGAGGCCACCGTCCCCGAGGGCTACACGGGCCCCCTCTACCGCGCCCGCCGAGAGGACGAGATGCGCGCCGCTCACGCCGAGTTCACCCGTCGCCTGCGCGCGGCGGGCTGGGAGCCCGGCATGTCCACCGCGCCAGACGGAGCAGCGAGTAACGAATGACCATGCACCCAGGAATGGCGAATGAGCATTCGGATCCGTAAGTCGCACGTCAGTACCGCGCATTACGATCAACAGTGATTGGCCGGGCCTGCCCGGTACGGGGTTACGGAGGAGTGGAACCGCGTCATGAGACCCACACTTGCCGCGCAGGCGCTGCGTGAGACGACCGTCGAGTACTTGACGACGACGTTCGCGCTGGCCGAGCCCGACACTCAGGACGCGCTCACCGACTTCCTCACCGACCCCGCCGATGGACTGTTCCGGGGCCCGTATCTGCGTATCCGACGGCCCTTCCGGCCGGCGGCCGACGGATGGCAGCGGCACCTGGACTGGTGGAAGGAGGGCTGGTGGCCGTACGCACACCAGGCGGAGGCGTTCGAGCGGCTCAGTAGTAAGGGCGGGCACACGCCGCTGCCCACTCTGGTCACCACGGGTACCGGGTCGGGTAAGACCGAGTCGTTCCTGGTGCCGGTCATGGATCACTGCCGTCGTGCCAAGGCCGCGGGTCGGTCTGGAATCAAGGCGGTGCTGCTGTATCCGATGAACGCGCTGGCCGGCGACCAGGCGGACCGCATCGGTGACCTGTTGCAGGACACGCGGCTCCGCGACGTCACCGCCGGTCTGTACATCGGGGAGGCGAACGCGTCGCGGGGCGCGTCGCCGTACAAGCGCGTGACGGTGGACCGTGCGGAGATCCGCCGTAACCCGCCGGACATCCTCATCACCAACTACAAGATGCTGGACCTGCTGCTGCAGCGTCAGCACGACGCTCCGCTGTGGCAGGACGCCGAGCTCGCGTACATCGTGATCGACGAGTTCCACACGTACGACGGTGCGCAGGGAACCGATGTGGCGATGCTGCTGAGGCGTCTCGCCTCGGTGGTGGGCGCGGCCGAGCCCGGTCGCCCGCTCGGCTCGATCTGCCCCGTCGCCACGTCGGCGACCCTTGGGGAGGCGGCGAACACCCAGGGTTCCGAATCTGTGCCGGGTTCCGCCCGGCCGATGCTGGACGTCGCCTCGCAGGTGTTCGGTGTGCGGTTCCCCGACGACTCGGCCATCGGGGAGGACCGCCGTGATCTGAACTCCTTCCTCAAGGAGATCGACTACTCCCTGCCTGTGCCGTCCCCCGGGGAACTCGAGGCCCTGCCTGACCCGTCGCGAGTGAAGGGTGGCCTGGACGCCATTGCCCGAGCAATGGTCGGGTGCGACACCGCCGACGCACGCGAGCTGGGGAAGCGACTGCTGCAGCATCCGATCACCCACGCTCTGCTGCGCGCGGAGGTGGACTCGCCCCTCACCGCTGTGGAGGCGCTGTCCTCGTTCGGCGAGGACTCCGCATGGCGGGGCGCCGCCACGCGCGACCCGCAGCAGGCTGCCACCGCTCTCGCCCGGTTCGTCGCGCTGATCTCGGTGGCCAGGGACCCGGAGGCCCCGGTCGGCGAGGACCGACCGTTGCTGCTCATCGAGACTCATATGTGGCTGCGGGCGTTGTCGCGCGTCCTGCGGTTCGTCGCCCCGGAGCCGGTGTTCTCCTGGCCCGACGACGAGCAGGTCGCCTATCCCGGTGTGGCCGTTGGCGCGGGACGGCCCAAGGACAAGGATCCGGTGGTGCTCGCTGGCCAGGAGGAACGGCGTAGGCGTGTCGCCGGAGCAGGGCGGCTGCCCTCGGTGTACTGCCGTGACTGTGGGCGCTCGGGCTGGAGCGCGATCTCTCCGGAGCGCGGACCGGAAGCGTTGGTCTCCTCGCCGGACGAGATCTACCGCCGCAGTGTGGCGGGCGGCGCGAGCAAGGCGCGGGTGCGCGCGTACATCGCGGCCACCCCCGCAGAGGCCGCCGAACAGGCGCGCGCGATTCTGGAACAAAGGTCCCGGCGAGGGCGCCGAGGTGCGAGCCACGACGCGACGGTGCTCGTTCTGGAAACGAACGGTGAGCGGCTGCGGCGTATAGACCCCGACGAGGTTCTGCTCGACGGGGGCCGGATCGCGCCCGCCCCGGAGAACGGGGTGTACGTACGAGCGTGGTTCGACAATCCCGAAGCAGATGCGTACACGCGTGAGGACCGTTGCCCTGCCTGTGGTCAGGCGCAGGGCATCCGCTTCCTCGGTGCCGGTGTGGCCCCGCTCGCGTCGGTTGTCGTCACCCAGCTGTTCACCGGCGGTGAGTTGCCCAAGGAGGACGAGAAGGGCAACGACCGGCGCCGTACGCTGCTGTTCAATGACTCGGTGCAGGACGCCGCCCATCGTGCGGGGTTCGTGGGGAGCCGCGCCTGGAAGTTCTCGCTGCGCTCGCTCATCCACGAGCAGCTGGCCTTGAGGGCAGCCACCGAACCGGAGTTCGCAGCGTCCGGGGTTCCGCTCAACGAACTGATCGCCTCGCTGGTGAGCCGGGCGGCCGTCCCCGAGGAGCGGCTTCTCGCTTCGGTCATTCCGCCGGATCTGCACGATGTGGATCGAGTCGCACGGCTTCTCGACGGCAAGAAGCGGTTGCCCAGGGGAACTTGGCCGCTGGTTGGTGAGCGTCTCGCGTTCAACACCATCCTTGAGTTCGGCCTGTACTCGCGCATGGGCCGCACTCTGGAGCTGACACGTACGGTCGCGGCCGAGGTCTGGCTCGACAACGCGGAGCGCGCGACCCAGACCGCTGAGGCACTCTACGGTGCCCATCTGAGCCGCCAGTTGGCCGAGGACCCGGCTCAGAAGCCGAGGGATGCCGGCGCTGCGCACTCGCTGCCGGCTGAAGGACCCGAGCAGCAGCGCAGGTTCGAGGGGTTCGTACGCGGTCTGCTGGAACATCTGCGGCAGACCGGCGGCATCCGCCATAACTGGCTGGGGCGCTACATCGACGATGAGGGTCGCAGCCGCTTCCCCGTCTGGACCGGTCGGGAGGAGGGCATGCCGGCGTTCGGCAGGAATTCCGACGCGCCTTCATTCCTGCTCGTCGGGGCCCGCTCAGGGCGGACCGACTTCGACAGGGCCGACTCCAAGGACAGTTGGTACGCGGACTGGGTACACCGGTGTCTCGGGCTCGATCATGGGGCGGCTGCCGAGTACCTCGCCGAGCTAGTCCCACTCCTGGCAGGCAACGACCTCAAGGCTCTCGCGTACCGGCGTACCGGAGAGGCACAACGAGGCGGGAAAGGCGCCCCTGGCGTGTACGGGCTGACTCCCGGACACATCCGGGTTCGGCCCCTGGCCGACAACCAGATCGGTGCCGCCGCGCTGACCTGCCCCGAGTGCGGGTGGACCCAGACGGTGCACCCTGACCGGGTTCCGGTCTGGAAGAACCTGCCGTGCCCACTGAAGCGGTGCGAGGGCGCGCTCACCGTGCCCTCCAGGACTGCAGAGGGTCGTGCGGGCCGAGACCACCGTTTCGACTACTACCGGCGACTCTACCGCGAGAGCGGACCGTACAGCGTGGTCGCCACCGAGCACACCGGTGTCCTGACCCGCAAGGAGCGTGAGGCGGTCGAGAAAGGGTTCCGTCAGGGTGTCCGGCACACCGATCCCAATGTTCTGTCCTGCACCCCGACCCTGGAACTGGGTATCGACATCGGGCAGTTGGAGGCCGTGATCCTCGGTTCGCTGCCGCCGTCCACCGCCGGGTACGTACAGCGGGTCGGCCGCGCGGGCCGCAGCACGGGCAACGCGCTTATGGTGAGCATCGCCGACACCAGCCCGCGTGCCCTCTACCACCTCGCCGAGCCGCGCCAGTTGATCGACGGGCCCATCCTGCCGCCGGGCTGCTTCCTGTCCGCGGTCGAACTGCTGCGCCGCCAGTACACCGCCCACCTCATCGACTTGGCCGCCCGCGGCAAGCTGGAGGGTGTTCTGCCGTTGCCGGACCGGGTGACGGCCCTGTTCGGGCGGACCGGATGGCTGAAGAACTTCAGCCGTGCGGTCAGCGGACGTATGGACCTGGTGGAGGAATTCCTCGGCTTCTTCCCGGAGATCGACGGCGTTCCGGACTCCGGTGTCTCCCGAGAGGCGCGCAAGCTACTGCGCAAGTACGCCGCCTCCGTCCTCGCTAAGAAGCTTGCCGAAGCCGAGGACGCCTGGGAGGCGGAGCGCACCGGCCTGCTCGAGCGCCGCGAGACGATCAACAGGGCGGCAGACACGTTGCAGGAGAACGTCGAGGACGAGGCCCGCGAGAAGCGCAACCTGGAGCGCGAGGCCGCCGCCGTGAGCAAGCAGATCAGCGCCCTCGGGCAGTCCAGCGCCCAGTCCTTCCTAGTCGGGCAGGGGCTGCTGCCGAACTACAGCCTGGTCGAAGATGGGGTGCGCCTGGAGGCGACCCTCACCCGCAAGGAGCCCCCTCGCGCCCGCCGCGGCGGCGACGACGCCGCTGCGCCCAAGACCCGTTGGCGCGCCGAACCCAGAACCTACGAGCGGCCCGCCGAGGCCGCGCTGAGTGAACTCGCCCCGGGGAACACCTACTACGTCAAGGGCTACCGCCACGAGATCGACGGCTTCGACCTCGGTCCACGCGCCGATCACAGCGACGACGGGACTCCCCTTGCACTGCAGGTATGGCGGGTCTGTCAGGACTGCGGGCACGTCCGCACCGAGGCGGCGGAGAGTGACACCTCGGCTTGCCCACGCTGCGGCGGCACCGGGATCGGTGGCCGCTCGGCGCTGCACACCGTGCTCGTGCCCCGCAAGGTCACCTCGCGGGACAAGCAGGACGACGCGCGCATCATCGACGACCACGACACCCGTAGAAACCGCGTCTACACCATCGCCACCGCCGTCGACATCGCCCCAGCCGCGATCAAGGACACGTGGCGGCACGCCAAGACCACCTTCGGCGTGGACCACGTCCACGAGGCCGTCATCAGGCGTTTCAACCTCGGCCCCGCCAAGTACGGCAGGCGCGCGGACACGGCCTTCGCCGGCAAGACGGTCGCCATCACGCACTTCACTCTCTGCCCGACCTGCGGGGGTGCCACCGACCGCGAGCCGGGAAACGGCCCCGTACAAGAATCCCTGACCGAATCCCTGGCCGGGCGGCCCGAGTTGGCGCACCACCGGCCCTGGTGCGGCACACGCCGCCGTGACCGGCCCGAGCAGCCGGACGACCGACAGATCATCACCGCCACCGAGCACAGGACCGAGGCGCTGCGCATCCTGCTGCCCGCGGCGACCCTCCAGGTCGAGGAGCGCCTCGCGTCGTTCTCCGCCGCCCTGCACTTGGGCATCGCCCTACGCTACGGCGGCGACCCGGCCCACATCAGGTCCACCACAAGCACCGAACCCGACCGTGAAACCGACCTGACCCGGCACTATCTCGTGCTGTACGACGCGTTGGCCGGCGGCACGGGATACCTTCAGCGCCTCGTCGACCAGAACGGCGAGGAGCTCCGTGCGGTGCTCGCTGCCGCCCAGGACGAACTCCGTAGCTGCCCGTGCGGCCCAGGAACGCGCCGCGCCTGCCACCTTTGCCTGCTCGGCCACGCACCACAGCGCGACTACAGGTTCCTCGACCGCCAGGAGGCCCTGTGGATGCTCGACGAACTCCTCGGCGCCGACGGACGCAGCGGCTGGGACGTCGTCAATCCCCGTAAGAACGGCAAGGACCGGGCGAACGAGGCGAGCGACCCAGACCGGTTCGCCGAACAGGCAGAGAGCGACCTCGAACTGCGTTTCATCCGCGCCTTCGACCGCTGGCTGAAACTGCCGGACAGCCAGGCCACGAACACGCACGAGGAGACGCCGACAGGCCGCCTCGGCAAGCAGTTCGCGCTGCGCCGCGGTGACGGCACCGAGGTCCGCTGGGAGCTGGTCGCTCAGAAGTACCTACCCGAGCACGCTACCCGGCCCGACCTGCTCTTCAGGCCGATCGCCGGGGACACCACGGAGGCTGGCGCACCCCCGTTGTCCGTCGCTGTGTATCTCGACGGCTACCGCTGGCACGCCTCCTCACGCAAGAACCGGATCGCCGACGACGCCGCCAAGCGGGCCCGGCTGCGGGCCGAGGGCACCCTGGTCTGGCAGATCACCTGGGACGACGTCATGGCCTGGGAAACCACCCTCGTGCAAGGGCCAGGGCCGGACGCGGACAGCCCAGACGCCCCGCCGAACCCGCTCGCCACAGTCGTCGCCGGGCCCGCAGCCGACGCGGCCTGGCCGCCATACGCCGTCACCGGGGAGAGGAGTCCCGGGGGAAAGGTCCGCGCCCAGTGGCAGGCCAAGAAGCGCGACCCTCGCGACATGGACACACTGCTATTCGCCGGTGCGATCCCTTCGCTCCTCGGCTTCCTGCGGGTGCCGGACCTGGCCCGCTGGCAGGACCTTGCCGTCCACGCGGTGGGCGGGCTCCTGCCCGGTAACCCGCACACCACCGCCACCGACGCATCGCCCGCCGAGGTGGCGGACTGGACCGAGGCCGTACTCCGTGGGGAACCAGCGCCCACTCCCACCGGCCGCGGTGTGAAACTCATTAGCACCAAAGATGCCTCCGGCCTGCCCCTCACGCTGATCGTGGACGTCGCGGGCGGCGCCCGATGGAGCGCCCTCACCGTTCTGGACGACCGGGACGAAGCCGTGCGGGGAGACAGTCCGGCACACCGCCGCCGCTGGAAGGCGTGGCTGTGCTGGGGAAACATCCTCCAGTTCCTGGACCCGACCGGAATCGGCCGAGCGGACGGCCTGCCGCTCGCCCGCAGTGCCCTCGACTCCTTCGATGCCGGACTGCTCGCCGCGGCGGCCGGCGCTGCCACCGGGATCCTGCCCGCACTGCGCGAGGAGCGCCCCGGCACCGGCCTCGCGGCCCAGGAGCCCGCCATCGAGGAACGGGCCCAGCAGGTACGCCCGCAGGACGCCGGCCCCACCCCGGTCGAAGTGAGGCTGTGGGAGCTGGTCTTCGAGCAGCTCGCGTACGTGGGCGATCCCGCCGTCGACGGGCTTGCCCGCCGCCTCGCCGAGCATGGCGACATTCCGGCCGCGCAGGCTGGCTACGACGTGGACGGGATCCCAAGGCCGGTCGAACTCGCCTGGCCCGACCAAAGGATCGGGATCGTGCTGGCCGAGGACTTCGCCGACAGCGAGTTCATGCGCAGCTGCCGGGCATCCGGCTGGACTGTGCGTACTCCAGGCGATTGGTCACCCGACGAGATCGCGGCGATTCTGCACGAAGGAGCAGCGTCCACAGCCGGCGAGGAGGCAGCGCGGTGAGCGGAATCAGGACCCAGGTCACGGTCTCTCCGCAGGCAGGACAGGACATCCGGCGGTTCGGCAGCGGCGCCAAGGACGCGCTCGGCGACTTCGTACGCCGACTGCGCGCCGACCGGACCAACCGTTCCCTGCGGCTGCGCGCGCTCCGCGAGGCGGGAGACAACGGACAGCTGTTCACAGCGGCGCTCGACGGCGACCGGATGGTTCTGCTCCTGGAGACCGAGCAGAACCGCTTTGGTGTCCTCGCGCTGCGTGAAGGCCCCCAGGCCCACGAGGAGCTCGCTCGACTGACCGTCGAGGTCAACCGTGTGTCCGGCGGCATCGAGCTCGTCGACCAGGCCGAAGTGAGCGCGAACGTCGTCACGCTCCCTGAGCGATCGGCCGAAGCGCCGCCAGCGGACGAGGCGGCGGGACAGGCAGATGACACCCCATCCGTGCCGACCCTGCGGCTGCTCCCCCCGCTCTTCGGGCGCTACGACGACGAGACACTAATCAACCTGGGCGTCATCGCCCCGCTGCTGCCTGCGGTGAAACGGCTCACCACCGAGGGCCAGCTACTCGCTCTCGTCGAGCGCAACATCCCCGAGCTAACCAAAGACATCCTGCTTGCCCTCCACGGCGGCATGGAACCAGACGACGTACAACTGCACATCACCGATCAGTGGCAGGCCGGCGAGCAGGTCGACCAGGGCGACTGGGCCCGTGCAGCCCGCCGCCCTGTCTCACAGGTGAGCACCGAGGACGCGGCTGTCCTGGACGCGCTCGGGCAGAACTTCGACGCGTGGCGGCTCTTCCTCCACCCCGAACAACAACGCCTCGCCACCACGGAGTTCAAGGGGTCCGCCAAGGTCACCGGGGGCCCGGGCACAGGTAAGACCGTCGTGGCCCTGCATCGCATGCGATACCTGGTGGACCGCCTGCCTCGAGGACACGGCAAGGCGGTGCTCCTCACCACGTTCAACACCAACCTCGCCGCGGACCTTACGGACCGGCTGCGCCAACTCGGCGGTCCCGACCTGCTGAACCGCGTGGACATCAAGTCGGTCGACCTCCTCGCTCGCGAAGTGATCGAGCAGCAACCGGGAGCCGACATCGGTCGACCGATCGACGACACGGCCGCGCTCCAGCTCTGGCACACGGTGTGCACCGAACTCGGCGAGTACGAGTTCGACGCCGAGTTCCTCGACTCCGAGTGGAAGCACGTCGTCCTCGCGCAGGGATGCGGCAGCGTCGGCCAGTACCTGCGCGCCGCCCGTCCAGGCCGCAAGGTTATCCAGCGGCCCCAACGCCTTCGCGTATGGCAGCTCGTCGAGGCGTACGTCGCCAAACTCGCCGAACCGCCCCGGCGGATCACCTATGCCCAGATCGCCGACCGGGCGGCCCACCTCGAAGAGCAGCGTATGTCCCGTGTCACCGCCCAAGCCCAGTACAAGGAGGAGCACGGCGGCATCGACCTCATCCACCGCGAGGCAGGTAGCGGAATGTGGCTCAAGCCCCGCTACCAGCACATCGTCGTCGACGAGGCCCAGGACCTGTCCGCCTCCCACTGGAGGATGCTGCGCGCCATGGTCGCCCCAGGCGCAAACGACATCTTCCTCGTGGGCGACGCCCACCAGCGCATCTACGCCCATCAAGTCGTGCTCGGCAGGCTGGGCATCAGGACTCCGGGTCGAAGTTCCCGTCGGCTCACCCTGAACTACCGCACCACGCGCCAGATCCTCGGCAGCGCGCATGGCCTCATCGAGGGGGAGGCCTTCGACGACCTCGACGATGGCCACGACAGCCTGGACGGCTACCGTTCAGTGCTCTCCGGCCTCGCACCGCAGTTCTACCGGGCACCCGACTGGGAGACCGAGATGCGGGCCGTCGCAACACTCATCAAACAGCGGCACGACGAGCATGGCACCCCGTACGAAGCCATGGCCGTCAGCGTGCCGGACGGCAGCGCGGCGACGCAGATGGCCGTGACCCTGGCCCGCGATCCCTTTCGGATTCCCGTGTCGGAACTCGGCAAGGACGGGCCACGCAGTCCGGCAGGCGTACGCATCGGCACCATGTACCGCTTCAAAGGGCTGGAGTTCCAGCGCGTGTTCCTTACGAGCGTCAGCGAGGGGCAGGTGCCTCGTCAGCGATTGGAGTCGTGCCGGATTAGTGACCCGAAGAGGTATGCCCAGGAACTTCAGCGGTCGCGCTCGCTCCTCTTCGTCGCGGCTACCCGCGCCCGCGACGAGCTGGTCGTCACCTGGAATGGAAGGGCGAGTCGGTTCCTGCCGAGGGACGCGGACAGCAAAGCGAGGAGCGCGACCGAGCTTTTGTCTGGCGGAGGGTCGGCAGCAGTGTCGGTGGCCTGAACCCGCCGCTGTCGACAAGCGCTGCGGCGTCAGTGCAGCCGGCACCGTGTCCTCGGCCCAACTCGATCTACTGGAAGAAAGGTTGCTGTACCACCGACGCCGCTGCGTCTCCTGGCCTGCAGAGGGGATTTCCCGGATCTGATCGCCGACATGCAGGACGTACGTCTCCTCGCCGAGGAGCGCCAACCCGCCACCGCCCAGCGCCGCTTGTCACGCATGACCGCACTGCTCGCCACGCTGATCGCGGACGCGCTGATGAAGCTCGGCCAGTTGCGAGCAGCTTGCGCCTGGTACGCGACCGCCCGCTCGGCCGCTGACGACTGCGCGGAGCCGGAGGTGCGCGCCCGGGTGCGGGTCCAGGCGGCCATACTGCCGTACTACTACGGTCCGTTGGACTCCGCGATCCACCTGGCGCGCGATGCCCAAGACCTCATGGACGGCCTCCATGCCAGTGACGCCGCCTCCTTCGCGGCCATCGCCCACGCTCGTGCACTAGCCCGCCGCGGCGACGTGCGCGGCGCGGAAACGGCACTGCACACGGCACACAACCTGTTCGCCCAGATCAACCCGACCCCGATGACCGACGCGTTGGCCTTCCCGACCCGGCGCATGCTGCTGTACACCAGCGGCACCTTCACCTCTCTCGGCCGCACGCGCCAGGCCCGCCAAGCGCAGCGAGAAGCCCTGGCCTTCTACCTGGCCCGTGGAGCAGGTAGCGACCCGGCGCTGCTGCACCTGGAGGAGGCGCTCTGCCTCATCAAGGAGCACGCTCTGACCGATGCGTGCCAGCTCGCCGGCACCACCTACCTGGCGCTTCCACCCGACCAACGCACCCGCATCATCACCGCCCGGGTGCACCACGTCGTCGACGCACTGCCCGTACGGATGCGGCGGTGCCGCGCGGCTCGCGAACTCGGCGAGATCCTGGCCCTGCCCAAGCCGCGTACGTGACAGATCCGTTGTACGTCCGTCAGCCTGGCGCCATGACGGCTACGCGCCCCGGCGGATTTCTCCCCTCCGAGCTCCATGCCGTATTGGAGTGCGCCTGCGCGGCCGTGGGACTGGATCATCGCGATGCCATGCTCGTGCGCGGACAGACGAACGCCGTCTTCCGGCTTCCTGCCGAATCGGCCTGGGCCAAGATCGCTCGCTTCGGCACGCCCGCCGAACGCGTTGAGCAGAAGGTGCGGCTCGTCCGCTGGCTCATGGACGCGGGCTTTCCACCGCCGCCCTCCACCCCGTCGGCGAACAACCGCTCGTGGTCAACGGCCATCCTGTAACGTTCTGGACGCACGTCGAACAGCCAGACCATCCTGTGTCAGCCGAGGTTCTCGCTGGCCCGCTCGCAACACTGCACGACATGCCCCAGCCGCCGATTCCGCTCCGCCGGCTGCACGCCTTGGGGGCGATTCGCACGTCGTTGGCCCATGCCTCGGCCCTCCCCGGTCCGGCTCTCGCCGCCCTGCAAGCGCGTGCGGATCAGATCGAAGCCGCGCTCGATGAGGTGTCGTACGAGCTTCCCGAGGCGGTCCTGCACGGCGACCCCCAACACGGGAACGCTCTGCACCACGCACGTGGCGCCGTCCTGTGCGACTGGGACAGCGCTGCGCTCGGCCCGCCAGAGTGGGACCTGGTCACCGTCGAGGTCCACTGTCGACGCTTCGGCTACGAGCCGGCCGACTATGCGCGATTCGCAGCCCATTACGGCTGGGACGTCTCGAAGTGGGATGGCCACCCCGCACTTCGGGACCTCCGCGAACTGCGGATGATCTCTACGAATTCCCGCAAAGCATCCCACTCACTGCGAACACTGCCAGAGGTACTGCGCCGGATCGAAGTACTACATGACGCGCGGGGCGTAGGGGGCTGGAGCATCCTCTGATTCCCGCCTGTCAGAGGGTTGGGATTTTGACTCGAATCACATTGCTTTCGCAAGGGTTTTCGGGCAAGGATGATCGATACTTGTGTTTCGTGCGTGACGTCAGTGCAGCACGAGTTCGCGGGCCGACCAGTGGCCCGCGCGGCGGTTCGAGTTACGGGGTGGTTGGTCTTGAAGTTCGACCTGGGTGCGTCCGTGTTGTCGAATCTGCGGTCGCAATCACAGGGTTCGAGTGATGATCTCGGGTCGTTGATCCATCAGTTGATCGCTGCAGCGCAGCCGTTGGAGGGCAAGTTCAACGGCAGCGGCAAGGCCGCATTCGACGCGTTTAAGAACAACTCGGACGAAATCACCGCGGCCCTGAACGGCGCGCTCTCCGCAATCCTGGGCGGCCAGTCCGGGATGGACTCTTCCTTCACCACGGGTGACACCGAGTCGGCGGACAACGCCCGCTCGAATATGGCCGCCGCGAACTTCGATGCCGCCCGCTTCGGCGGCCGCTGAGACCTGGGGGACTTCTTATGGCTGGGAATGCTGACCGTCGCTCGTACGACGTGGCCGCGTCCTCGGACGCACAGGGCAACATCCAGGGTGTCATCGCCCGCCTGGAGCAGGTGATCACGGACCGCGACCGGGCGGTGAAGGCGGCGATGGCCGACTTCCAGGCCGACGGTGTCTCCGACTCGTATCACGACAAGGAGCTGCGCTGGAACCGCGCCTCGAACGAGGTCCGCTCCATCATCCAGCTCCTGAAGACGACTCTGGAGAAGAACGACGGCACCGCGCAGCAGACCCTGTCGCGCGCGAAGTCCGCTGTCGACTCCATCGGCTGAAATGCCGACCTCCTGCAGACGTGCAGGAACGATTCGTCCGCGTGTGTGGCGCAAGTGAATTCAGTTCGGTACGGGGGTTGCTGATGACGCGCTGGGATATCCAGCCGCAGGGTGTGCAGGGGCAGTTGAAGCTGACCGCCGAGAAGGCGGGTGACGTGGAGAAGGCGCTGACCGCGCTACTCACGCACTTGCAGGAGGCAGCCCAGGCGGCCGGCACGGCGGTGCCGGGATCGCAGGCCGAGACGACGGTGCCGGGCAAGCGCGGTCCGGACAACTCGCCGCTCACGCAGAAGGCGTTGGGGCCGGTAGCTGCCGGAATCGGCGAGTTCTTCGACGGCAAGAAGAAGGATCTCAAGGACATCGCCGAACAGATCGAGGCGTCGATGACCGGCGCCGCTGTGGCTACCCGGGAGTACGTCGAAGGCGATCTGGAGACCGCGAAGGAGGCGCAGGACGCCGCCCGCGCGATGGACGTGGACACACTGCGGGGCCTGGCGGGTGGGAAGTGAGCGACAACGACGTCCCGGTCGATCCGGCCGAAGTTCCCGTTTTCACCGGCAACTTGGAAGTCCTCGACGCGAAGGTCAAGGCGCTGTACAAGGACGGCGAGAAGCTGTCCGACAAGGCCGGCGACGTGCATGTCACCTTCGGCGGGCTGTCCGCGTACTACGAGGCGCCCGAGGCGGAGCAGCTGTTCGCCTCCACGCTGCCGATGGTGGGCAAGGCCGACTCCCTGCACCTGGACGTGTCCGACGTCGCCAGCGCCTTGGGTACGTACTCCGAGACCGTCAACCCGCTGGCCGACCGCCTGGACAGCCTCAAGCGGGAGGCCGAGGCCTTCCGTGCGATGGCCGCCGCCGATCCGGACTGGCGCGAGGACGGCGACAAGGTCGACGAGAACAACAACCGGCGCACCGAGATCGCCAAGGTGTGGGGCGATTTCATGGCGGCCGAGGTCGCCTGCCAGAACGCGATCGTCGCCCTGGTCGGCGGCACCGGGCTGAAGATGAACGGCAAGCCCGGCCAGGAGGGCTACTACGGCTACACCGGCGATGTCCTGTCCCAGGCCGAGGAACTGCCCTGGGGCAAACCGGTCGAGGAATCCGTCCCGTGGTACCAGTCGTACGAGTACGGCGGGGACTTCGTCGTCGGCTTCGCCGTCGACGGGGTGTGGGGCACCATCAAGGGCCTGGGCACACTGCTCGGCTTCAGCGGTGGGGACGCAGCCGAGCAGGCGTGGATTGGCCTGGGAAAACTCGCCACCGGCCTCGCGGTGATGGCCCTGCCCGGCACCGGGGCAGCTGTGGCTGCCCTGCCCGACAGCAAGTTCAAGTCCTGGGTCAACGACTCCCAGAAAGCCGTCGTCGAAACCGGCAAGGCACTGATCGCGTACGACCAGTGGGACACCCAGCCCGGCCGCGCGGCGGGCGCCACCACCTTCAACGTCGTCACCACGGTCTTCACCGGCGGCGCCACCGGAGCCGCGGCAGGAGCCGGCAAGGCTGGGGCCATCGCCAAGACCCTCTCTCTGGCGGGCAAGGGCGCCAGGGTCGTCGACCCGATGACCTATGTCGTCAAGGGCGCAGGCCTGGGCATCTCCAAGATCGGGAACACCATCGCCGCCTTGCGCGGCATCGGCAACATCGCGATCCCACCGCTGCCGGAGAACGCCGTCATCCTCCCCGACGGCGCACGCCTACTGGACAACGGCAGCATCCACCTGCCGGACGGCACGCCTGTCCCCCGTGGCGCGATCGAACTACCTGACGGCAGGATCACCGCCCCCGAGGGCGCACCCGTCGTTCCCCGGGATGCCATCCCGGTCACCGTCAAGAGCGGCACCAAGACCATCGACGGCTTCCTCCTCAAAGACGGCCGCATCGTCGACGGCCGCATGAACACCATTCAGAAGGCCGACGCCGCACCGACTGACATCGTCGACCGGGCTGCCGCCCGGGCCGCCGGCGGTCCCCCCCCCCCATCCCCGGGCGGAACGCCCCAACTTGTCGGGGGCGGGGGCCGGGCCCGCGCGCCCCCGGGCGACGGCGTGCCCGGCGGCGCGGCCAGGATGGATCTGGAATCCCCCACTGGTCGCGGCGCCGGCTCGGGCGGTGGTGTGGCGGACAACGCCACCGGAGGCGGTACCCGCGCCGGCGGCGGCAGTGATGACCTGATCCGCGGCTCGTCCGGCGGGCACGAACCACCTATTGGTGGGCGGGGTACGGGACCGGGCGGCGGACCGCTCGACGACCTGGGTCGCGCGGGCGACGACACCAACCCACCCGTCCACAATGCGGACAATGGCGCAGGGGCAGGGGACAACGCTCCACAGGCTGCACGGGAGCGAACCCCGGAAGAGCAGAAGCAGATCATCGAGGAGCAGATCAGAAAGGCGAACGACCCGGACCAGTCCTGGTTCGAGAAGTTCTACCGCTCCGACGGCCACCGCCAGAGCATCAAGACCTTGGACGAGAACGGCAACGCACTGCCGATCCTGGCGAAGGACTCGAACGGCAACTGGATCCCCCGGGACTCCCTGCCATCGAAGCCGGGCGCCAAGAGCACGCTCGACCCCGGCAGTCCGTTCACGCGAGACTCTGTCCCGGACGGCGAGATCGGGCACCTCGACGACGCCGCCAAGAACCGCCATGTCGCCAACGCGCTCACTGATGCCGAGCGGGTGTTCAAGAAGGACTCCTCGGCCGAGAACCTGGCGGCGCTCAACAGGGCGCAGAACGACTTCGACGCGGCGATGCCGGGGCGGCCCAACAACAGCTCGATCGCCGAGGCCCTGGGCGAGCAGGCAGCAATGCGGCATGTCATTCCGCAGGCATTCCCGGACGCTCAGTGGATCGATCTACCGAAGACGCCCAACGGCGCGAACATGTTCGACCAGCTGTACAGGCTCGATGACGGCACACTGGTCATTGCCGAGGCCAAGGCTCCGCACTCGAATCCGATCTGGCGCAAGGGCGTCGGCCCAGGATCCGAAGGCTGGATGGTCCAGCAGGGGACCAGGCCCTACGTTCGAACGATCATCGCGGAGATGCGAAAGAACCCCGGGCTCATCGCCAAGGACAACTTGGGCAACACGATCCTGGACAGTGCGGGGCGACCTGTAACAAATCGGTCGATTGCACTGCAGCTCATGGATGCCCTGGATAACGGCAAACTGAAGTACGTCATGGTGAAGGCTGCGGAGAACCCGGGCACCTACGCTGGTGCGAAGCTGGAACACTTCGACATTGGCTAAGAGGAGAGAACCAGTGGTCACGCGCATCGCCCGCCACGGCTACCCGGCAAGCATCAACCCTGAGACCGACATCGATACGGCAGGGGGTCTTGATTCTCTCGCTGAGACCGTGGAGTGGGTGCTGGAGCGGATCGAGCGATCAGAACTCGCACGGGAAGAGGCATTGGACACGGCGCTGACCTTCGCCGATGCCCGATGCGAGGTGGACCCGGATGCCGAGCAGTTCGAGACCTGGGAAGCCTGGGTCACCGCAATGCAACTGGGCTCCGCATGGTTCAGGATGGCGACCGCCTCCGGCGCTGACACCGTGACGTGCCGGATCAAGGAGAAGGAGCGGTTCCTGCCCGCCACGGGACCTCAGCCCCATATCAACGCCAGCTCCTGGCTCACGGCCTTCTACCTCGCCCTGATCTGCCGCGAAAACGAGCGCCTCACTGAGCTGGCCCGAGTCCCCATCTCGCTGCTGCGCGAGTCGGGCGCGACGTTCGACGAATACATCTACTCCTGGGTGGAAACCCTCCAACGCTTCTGGCTCGGTCAGGAGGGTGTGAGTGACCACCTGGTCGCCGCCGTGGACGGCACCGACCAGGACTCGGCGCAGCACGTCGATCAGGAACTGATGAACTTCCTCCTGTCTCCGCCGATCATTCTGTTCTACCGGTACCTGCGCGGGGATCACGCCCAGTTCAACGAAGCCCTCGTGGACGCCGTCAAATGGCACAAGTCCTACTGGGCCGCGGAAGACGACCGAGCCATTAACAGTGATGGCTTTGTGGCTCTTGCCCCGCTGGCCATCGCCTGCCTGGCCCGTGACAAGGGCTTTCCCATCGAGCTGGAGTCCGAGTACCTGCCGAAAGCACTGCTCGAATACGCGTGGGCTGGTGAGATCCAGACCTGAGGTGCCGCATCGTCCGGCGCTGCAGCCTGAAGAGTGAAATGAGCGATATCCACGAACTACAGCTCTCCCTCGACCTTCCAGGCGACCTTCCCAATGAGGAACTGGGCCTGCTGCAGTGGCACCTGGGCGACGGCGGCGACGACTCTGCTGTCGAATCTCCCGACGAGTACCCGTTGTTGTCGTCATGCGGGGCACTGTCGTGATCTCGGCTCTTAGCCCTTCCGGCCGTCAACGCCGTCAAGTTGAATGAGGCCTACGACGGTATCCGCTTCCGCCTCGACCGGGCACGATTCCAGCCCCACCGGATCGCGGTAGACAACGCAGCCGCAGACGCGACCCGCACCGTTATCGCTGACTGTGACGCAAAGCTCGCCACCCGCCGCGCAGCCCTCGAAGCAGGCGCCGACCCAGCCCTCGTCACCCATGGGATGACTGAGACCCAAGCCCGACGTATCCACGCTGAAGCCGACCTGCGCACCGCCACCCGAAGCCAGGGATCCCACATGAGCCGGGATGAGATCACCAGGTTGGTCCGTTCCATCCGCGAGCTCGCCGCAGTGATCCAAAACGCAAAGCCAGCGGACAAAGCCGAGATCTACCAGGAGCTCGACCTCCGGCTCTCGTACGACGCCGGGAAGACGACAGTGCGGGCCGAGGTCCACCTCGACCCGTGCAGACAAAACCCCGCGGCTTCAAGAAGCCGCGGGGT
>NZ_JAEIMH010000170.1:0-5375 GCF_016464295.1 Streptomyces sp. N35
CGCCGGCGTGGGTGGGGAGGTGGTCCGTCGGCGCCAGGTTGCCGCGGGCGGCGGGCGCCCCTGCCGCGCCCGCCGGGGCGGAGTCCGTGGAAGCACCGGCGGAGAACGCGCCGAATCCGCCGGCCGCGATCGCGACGGCCACCGCGCCGCCGGCCATCACACGCGTACGCCGGGAAACCTTCTTGACGTGCTTCATCGCCGAAAACTCCTGAGGTTCGATGGTCCCTGCGGGCCGGCCTTCCCGGCCGTCCCGATGACATGTCCCATCCTCGTTCGGCGAGCGCCGCGCCTCTTCGACGTACCGGCTGCGAGTAGCGCGCGGGACGGTTGGCGGGGGAGTCAACCGATCGGTTGATGCGGCGGTCCCGAGCCGGCATACGGAGCGGCCGGGCCCCGCCGTGTCCGGCGGGCCCCGGCCGCATCACTCGAGACAGACGCGCCGCCTCAGACCATTACGCGCCGGTGCAGCGCGGTGACGACGCTGCGGGCGGAGGTGAACGCGCCGTGCTGCCAGGCGATCGCGTTGGAGAGGTGATCGCCCGCGAAGTAGACGCGGCCGGCCGGTTCGAGCAGCTTCTTGTACTCGGGGGTGGCGGCCCCGCCGTGGCTGTCCCCGGCGCCCTGCCAGGAGGCCCAGGCGCCTTCGGAGTACTTGGTGCGGCGCCAGCTCCCGGAGAACGAGGACGTGATGTCGCGGCGGTACGCGTCGCCGTGGATCTCGACTCCCTCGGCCACCGCCTTGGCCAGCCGCTGCCTGTGCGTCAGCGGTTCGAACGCCTCCTGCCGGCGGCCGGTGTTGTAGTAGCCCACGACCACACCGCGGTCCGCGTTGTAGTGATCGAAGGGGAACATGATCTGGGCGATGTCCCGGTCGGTGTTGCTCGCGCCGCCGAAGATCCGCTGGTCCAGTTCCCACCAGCGCCGCGAGTACTCGATGGCGAGTTTGCCCGCGGCCACGGGCTTGGCGGCGCCCAGCGCGGTCAGCACGTCCGCGGGCAGGTTCGTGCGCAGGCGCCCGACCAGCTGTGGCGGGATCGTACAGATGACGTAGTCGGCGCGGACGGACCGGTCCCGGCCGCCGGCCCTGTAGTCGACGCTCACCCCAGAGGACGTGTTGCGCAGACCGGTCACCTCGGCGCCGTAGGTGATCCGGCTGCGGCCGATCCGTTCCTGGAAGGCGTGGTAGATCCGGTCCATGCCGCCGACCGGTGTGAACATCATCATCGCCTGGTCGTAGCCGAACTCGAAGGCGAAGTTCCGTCCGATGCCGGAGCGTATGACGTCCGACATCGGGGCCGGCCGGGTCTCGCTGCCGAACTCGAGCCCGGCGCCCGGTTCCGTGCTGTAGCCGCGGCGCGAGGACCCCAGATAGCGCCCGTCGCTCGACAAGTCGCCGAAGCCGGACAGGAATGCGGAGAGCGCCTCCTTGTCCTCGCGGCTCAGGACCTGATCGAGCGCACCCTGCGAGGTGGCCTTCTGCAGGAGTTCCGACATGTAGCCGTACGTGTCCGCCTTCGCGGCCCGGTACGTGACGGAGCTCTTCGACAGCGGGGTGTCACCCGCGTAGTTGACCATGGCGTTGGCGTTCTGGTTGGGGAACACCTGCAGTTCTACGCCCAGTTCGCGGCAGTAGTCCACGGTGATGTGGCTCTGCGGGATGCGGGTGGCGCCCAGGTTGAAGACCTGGCCCTCGGAGAACGTGCACCGCTGTGTCTCGCCGTCCAGATCGGTCTCGGTGGTTCCCTTGCGGACCGTCCAGACACGGCCGCCGGGCCGCGTACGTCCCTCGAGGACCGTGACGTCGTAACCGGCCTTGCGCAGTTCATAGGCCGAGCAGAGTCCGGCGGGGCCCGCACCGAGCACCACGACCTTCGGTGCTCCGCCCGGCCGGCCGATGAGGTCGTCCATCTTCGGGCCCTGGAAGGCGTGTTCGGCCGCGGTGGCCGTGGGTGCGAGGCCGATGGTGGCCATCGCACCGTAGGCCAGACCGGCGCCGCCGGTGACGCCGAGCCGGTGCATGAACGAACGTCTTGTGACTGCCACTTGCGGTTCCATCCCATCTTCCCTAGCGGTGCGGATACGCGGCCGTGACCTCGACCTCGACGAGCCAGCCCGGTACCGCGAGGGAGGAGACCTCCATCGTCGCCCGGGCGGGGCGGGCGGAGTTGACCGTGAGCGGCGCCTTGGGCGCGGAGGTGCCAATCGGCACCGGCACGACCTCGCCGGTGCTCAGGTCGGTGTTGGCGAAGTACTGGCGATAGGCGCGGTTCCAGCCGGCGTAGTCGGCGGACGCGGCACCGGGCGGCTTCATCAGATAGCACTTCATCGTGATCACGTCGCGCGGCCGCAGTCCGGCGGCCTTGAGGTTCGCCGCGATGTTCCGCAGCACCACCAGCGCTTGCGCTTCCGTGACGGTGACGCCCTGCGCGCTCTCCGTCATCGACGGATCGGTGTACCGCTCGGGCGAGTTGGCCGGCGCGGACGGGTTCAGGGCCGTGGGGCCGAGTCCGCTGCTCTGGTAGAGCGCGACCTCGCCGCCGGTGGCGACCCCGTTGGCGATGGCGGGGTTGCTCTGCCCCTCGGGCAGCGCGACCCGCACCTCGTGGTCGCCGATGCGCCAGCCCTTCGACTGGGCGACCGCCGTGCCGCCGAGCGCCAGGGTGGCGCTGACCGCGGCGGCGGTGAGTACCCTCGTGCGTCTGTTCACCGTGTCGTCACCTCTCGTGGACCGGTCCGTTGCTTCGCGTCGGCCGACAGCCTGGCTCCGGTGTGTGTCGCCGCCGCGAACACGCCGCTACGTCCGCCGCCTGGCGCGTGAGAATCGGCGCCGCCGCGTTCCCACCGCGCGTCGACCTTCCGTATCCGCGCCGAAACACCGGTGAAATCCGGCCTGCCTACGGTCGCGCCATGCCTCCCCGCGCCCCTCGCCCGAGCAGCCCCGTTCCCACGGGAACGGCGTTGCACGAGGCGATCGCGCGGTCGTTCTCCGTACACGAACCACCGCGCGCTCTCTCGCCGTTGAGGGCCCTCGGCAGGCGGCAGCTGTCCGGTGTCGAAGTGATGGCTCAGTCGATCGCGACGACGGCGCCGGCGGCCTCGATGATCGGCCTGCCGCTCGCGATGCTGCAGAGTTCCGTCCTCGGCGGCGTCCTCGCGATCGTCGCCTCGGTGGCCGTCATGGCGCTGATCGCGCTCTGCGTCTCGCAGTTCACCCGGCGCCTCGCGGCGGCGGGCGGCCTGTACACCTTCGTCGCGAAGGGGGCGGGCCGGCGCCGCGCGCTGGCCGTCGGCGTGGCCATGGGCGTCAAGGACTGCGGCAGCGCCGCCCTCACGCTCTATCAAGGAGGGCAGGAGGTCATCCGTCTGCTCGGCGCCCTGGGCATCGACGCCAGGGGGCCGGCCGGATCCGCGGCCGTGCACTGCCTCGTGACGGCGGCCATCCTGCTCGTGGTGGTGCGTGGAGTGCGCCGCGCCATGCTCGCGATCCTTGTCGTGGAACTGTGCTCACTGGCGCTCATCGTGGGCCTGCTGCTGTCCGGGGACACCGGTGCCCGGCTGCCGCAGCCCGGGCCGCCGGCGTCGTCCCACGCCACGCTCCTGCTCGTCCTCTCGGCGATGTTCGCCCTGGCGGGGTTCGAGAGCGCCGCCTTCCTGGGGCCCGAGGCGAAGCGCCCGTTGGTGACCGTCACGCGCACCGTGCTGTGGACGCCCGTCATCTGCGGGGCGCTGTTCCTGCTTGCCGCCTGGGCGGTCTCGTCAGGGCGGGCGGGCATGCTGCTCAACGCCTATACGGGCGGTGCCGACGGCGGCGTGGACCCGGGACTCGGCACCGCACTGCACCTCGGGGTCATGTGCTCGTGGCTCGCCTCGGCCATGGCCTCGTTCAACGCGGCGTCGCACCTCTTCTACACGATGGCCGTCGAGCGGATCCTGCCGTCGCCCTTCCGGCGCGTCCACACCACCCACCGCACCCCGCACGGAGCGCTCGCCGCCGTCGCCGTACTGGTGTGCGCGGTCTGCCTCGCCCTGAACGCGGCACGCCAAGGAGCCGCCGCGCCGCCGGTGGCGCTCAGACTCACGGTCCAGGGCGCGCTGGTCATCGCGTACGTCCTGGTGACGCTCGCGTGTCTGCGGTTCCTGGCGCGCATCGGGGAGTTGACGCCGCTCGTGAAGGTGGCGGCGACGCTGGCGAGCGGCGCGGGCACGGCACTGCTCGGCTCCCTGCTGTTCGTCTCAGTGACCGGTCACGACAAGGTGGTGCCCGCGGCGCTCGGAGCGGTCGCGGTGTCGGGTGTCGTCGTGGTCGCCGTCCTGAGACGGCTCAGACCGGGCGCGCTGGAGCGCGTCGGCGTGTTCGACTCGGCCGAGTCCGACGACGTGCTGCCGGGTTCGGCCTCGTACGGAAGGAACGCCCGCGGGCTCGACTCCCTGGTCCGCAGACCATGACCGCGCACCCGGTCCAGCGGGCGCTGGCCATACTCGAAGCGGTGGCCCACCTCGGCCCGGGAGCGACGGCCCGGCAGATCGCGGTCTTCACCGCCACACCGGCCTCGACCGCCTACCGTCTCCTGAACCTTCTCGTCGCCGACGGCTATCTGGTGCGGATCGAGGACCTGTCGGGATTCGCCCTCGGGCGCCGCACCCGCGAACTGGCGGGCGCGGAGCCGGAGGACGAGTCGTACGAGTCGGTCCTCACCGAACTGCGCGGACGCGTCCGCTTCGGCATCCACCTGGCGGTGTTCGACGGGACGGGCATCAGGCTCGCGAGCCGCGATCCCGACCATGCGCCGGCCGGGGAGGGGACGCTGACCGGCCACCCCCACGCCTCGGCCGTCGGGAAGATAGCGCTCGCGTTCCATCCCGCGCTGTTCGCCGACCGGTCCCTGCGCAGCGTCACACACCGGACCATCACCTCCCCGGACGTCCTCTCCGCCGAACTGGCCCGCGTGCGGCAGCGCGACATCGCCACCGAGGTCGAGGAGTCCCGGATCGGCCGCTGCGGTGTCGCGGTCCCGGTCCGCGACGCGCACCACGTCGTCTGCGGCGCCCTGACGGCGCTCGGCGGATCGGCCGGCCTCCGGGTCGACGACACGGACCTCGCCGACCTCCTGCACATGTATGCCGCGCGGCTTGCGGGCGTCTTCGGCCCCCTCGCGACCGACCGGCGCACCGAAACGTGCGGGTGAGGGCGGTTGCGGGCACGGCGCGGCTCGCTCAGGCCGGCCTCTGAGGCCGCTCAGCCCGCTCGCCCCGCTCAGGCCGTGACCTCGACCGCCCGGTCCACGGTGAAGCCGAGCGGCCCTCGCCGATCGGTCGCCGCCCCGTGCACCCCCAGCCGCGCGGAAGCGGCGCCGACCGCCGGGGCCGGGGGCGTG
>NZ_JAEIMH010000171.1:0-3196 GCF_016464295.1 Streptomyces sp. N35
AACACAGTGGACGCGAGCAACTGAGGACAAGCCCTCGGCCTATTAGTACCGGTCAGCTCCACCCTTTACAGGGCTTCCACATCCGGCCTATCAACCCAGTCGTCTACTGGGAGCCTTAACCCCTCAAAGGGGGTGGGAATACTCATCTCGAAGCAGGCTTCCCGCTTAGATGCTTTCAGCGGTTATCCTTTCCGAACGTAGCCAACCAGCCATGCACCTGGCGGTACAACTGGCACACCAGAGGTTCGTCCGTCCCGGTCCTCTCGTACTAGGGACAGCCCTTCTCAATATTCCTACGCGCACAGAGGATAGGGACCGAACTGTCTCACGACGTTCTAAACCCAGCTCGCGTACCGCTTTAATGGGCGAACAGCCCAACCCTTGGGACCGACTCCAGCCCCAGGATGCGACGAGCCGACATCGAGGTGCCAAACCATCCCGTCGATATGGACTCTTGGGGAAGATCAGCCTGTTATCCCCGGGGTACCTTTTATCCGTTGAGCGACGGCGCTTCCACAAGCCACCGCCGGATCACTAGTCCCGACTTTCGTCCCTGCTCGACCCGTCGGTCTCACAGTCAAGCTCCCTTGTGCACTTACACTCAACACCTGATTGCCAACCAGGCTGAGGGAACCTTTGGGCGCCTCCGTTACTCTTTGGGAGGCAACCGCCCCAGTTAAACTACCCATCAGACACTGTCCCTGATCCGGATCACGGACCGAGGTTAGACATCCAGCACGACCAGACTGGTATTTCAACGACGACTCCCCCTGAACTGGCGTCCAAGGTTCAAAGTCTCCCAGCTATCCTACACAAGCCGAACCGAACACCAATATCAAACTGTAGTAAAGGTCCCGGGGTCTTTCCGTCCTTCTGCGCGAAACGAGCATCTTTACTCGTAGTGCAATTTCACCGGGCCTATGGTTGAGACAGTCGAGAAGTCGTTACGCCATTCGTGCAGGTCGGAACTTACCCGACAAGGAATTTCGCTACCTTAGGATGGTTATAGTTACCACCGCCGTTTACTGGCGCTTAAGTTCTCAGCTTCGCCCGACCGAAATCGGACTAACCGGTCCCCTTAACGTTCCAGCACCGGGCAGGCGTCAGTCCGTATACATCGCCTTACGGCTTCGCACGGACCTGTGTTTTTAGTAAACAGTCGCTTCTCGCTGGTCTCTGCGGCCACCCCCAGCTCATGGAGTAAATCCAATCACCAGGAATGGCCCCCCTTCTCCCGAAGTTACGGGGGCATTTTGCCGAGTTCCTTAACCATAGTTCACCCGAACGCCTCGGTATTCTCTACCTGACCACCTGAGTCGGTTTAGGGTACGGGCCGCCATGAAACTCGCTAGAGGCTTTTCTCGACAGCATAGGATCATCCACTTCACCACAATCGGCTCGGCATCAGGTCTCAGCCTTAATGTGTGACGGATTTGCCTATCACACGGCCTACACCCTTACCCCGGGACTACCACCGCCCGGGCTGGACTACCTTCCTGCGTCACCCCATCGCTTACCTACTACCACCTTGGATCGCCGGCTCCACCACTTTCCTTTCCCCGAAGGGTCCGGAACGGCTTCACGGGCTTAGCATCAGAGGATTCGATATTGGGCGTTTCAAAGCGGGTACCGGAATATCAACCGGTTGTCCATCGACTACGCCTGTCGGCCTCGCCTTAGGTCCCGACTTACCCTGGGCAGATCAGCTTGACCCAGGAACCCTTAGTCAATCGGCGCACACGTTTCTCACGTGTGTATCGCTACTCATGCCTGCATTCTCACTCGTGAACCGTCCACAACTCGCTTCCGCGGCTGCTTCACCCGGCACACGACGCTCCCCTACCCATCCCAGCCCCCGTTGGGGGTATGTGCTGGAATGACACGACTTCGGCGGTACGCTTGAGCCCCGCTACATTGTCGGCGCGGAATCACTAGACCAGTGAGCTATTACGCACTCTTTCAAGGGTGGCTGCTTCTAAGCCAACCTCCTGGTTGTCTCTGCGACTCCACATCCTTTCCCACTTAGCGTACGCTTAGGGGCCTTAGTCGATGCTCTGGGCTGTTTCCCTCTCGACCATGGAGCTTATCCCCCACAGTCTCACTGCCGTGCTCTCACTTACCGGCATTCGGAGTTTGGCTAAGGTCAGTAACCCGGTAGGGCCCATCGCCTATCCAGTGCTCTACCTCCGGCAAGAAACACACGACGCTGCACCTAAATGCATTTCGGGGAGAACCAGCTATCACGGAGTTTGATTGGCCTTTCACCCCTAACCACAGGTCATCCCCCAAGTTTTCAACCTTGGTGGGTTCGGTCCTCCACGACCTCTTACAGCCGCTTCAACCTGCCCATGGCTAGATCACTCCGCTTCGGGTCTAGAGCGTGCAACTCAATCGCCCTATTCGGACTCGCTTTCGCTACGGCTTCCCCACACGGGTTAACCTCGCTACACACCGCTAACTCGCAGGCTCATTCTTCAAAAGGCACGCAGTCACGACGCATTGAGTAAACTCAATGCGCGACGCTCCCACGGCTTGTAGGCACACGGTTTCAGGTACTATTTCACTCCGCTCCCGCGGTACTTTTCACCATTCCCTCACGGTACTATCCGCTATCGGTCACCAGGGAATATTTAGGCTTAGCGGGTGGTCCCGCCAGATTCACACGGGATTTCTCGGGCCCCGTGCTACTTGGGTGTCTCTCAAACGAGCCGCTGATGTTTCGACTACGGGGGTCTTACCCTCTACGCCGGACCTTTCGCATGTCCTTCGTCTACATCAACGGTTTCTGACTCGTCTCACAGCCGGCAGACTGTGAAAGAGAGATCCCACAACCCCGTATACGCAACCCCTGCCGGGTCTCACACGTATACGGTTTGGCCTCATCCGGTTTCGCTCGCCACTACTCCCGGAATCACGGTTGTTTTCTCTTCCTGAGGGTACTGAGATGTTTCACTTCCCCTCGTTCCCTCCACACTGCCTATGTGTTCAGCAGTGGGTGACAGCCCATGACGACTGCCGGGTTTCCCCATTCGGAAACCCCCGGATCAAAGCCTGGTTGACGGCTCCCCGGGGACTATCGTGGCCTCCCACGTCCTTCATCGGTTCCTGGTGCCAAGGCATCCACCGTGCGCCCTTAAAAACTTGGCCACAGATGCTCGCGTCCACTGTGCAGTTCTCAAACAACGACCAACCACCC
>NZ_JAEIMH010000172.1:0-5201 GCF_016464295.1 Streptomyces sp. N35
GCGATGATGACCGCGCCCGCGACCACCACGCCGATCAATATCCGGTGTGTCCGCGTCAGCTTCAGTGGCGCTGCCACCCGTGATCCCCTCCAAGTGCCTGCCCGTGCTTGCCGCCCGGACCCGTTTGCGCGCAACAGCCTGGCACATGTGTACGGGTGGCCGTGGGCCGGTATCGCCGAAGCCCGGCCATCGGGTGAATGGCCGGGCTCGCGATAGGGCGTTCTGCGGGTGTTTCGGTGCCCGGTCTACGGAAGTTCGCGCACCTGTGCGGTCACGACTTGGCGGTGGCCTTGTCGGACGGCTTGGTGGAGGCCTTCCCGGACGGCTCGTCGGATGCCTTGCCGGACGCCTCCTCCGACGGCTCCGTGGAAGCCCCCGGCTTGTTGGCGGCCGTCACCGAGGCGACCGCCTCCTTGGCGGCCTTCTCGGCGTCCTTGACCATGTCCGCGGCCTTCGGGGCCTTCTCGCCCGCGAGACCCGCGCCGTTGTAGTCCAGGGTCACCACGACGTTCTCGATCCGGGTCACGACCGTCTGCTGCTTGTAGTCGCCGAGCTTGCCCTTGTCGAGGTCATAGCTGACCGTCGTCGCCTCGTCGCCGACACCGGCGGCGGGCTCGGACTTCACGTTCTTGGCGCCGTCCGTGCCGGCGGCCGCTGCGACCTGCTTCTTGAAGTAGCCCTTGGCGCGCGTCTCGGCGCTGCCCAGGCCCTCCTCCGACTCGAAGCGCGTCAGCGACGCGGAGAGCCAGCGGAACTGCGAGCCGTCGACACCGTTGGTGTCCAGGCCCTTCCAGGAACAGCTGCTACGGGTGGAGACATCAGAGGACTTACCCGTCTTGCCCGACTTGTCCTCAACCTTGGGCACCAGGTCCTCGACCGTCTTCGAGGACACCACCTTGCAGGCGGCCGGCAGCTGCTTGTACGCGGCCTCGGCGAGGCTCGCCGCCTTGTCCTTGCCGTCGGCGCCCTGGGAGGCGGAGGACTTCGCGCCGGAGTCGCTCTTGCCGCCGTCGCCCGAGTCCGAGGAGCACGCCGCGGCGGTCATGACCACCGGAACAACGGCGCAGGCGGCGAGAATGCGGGTGAATCGCGGTCCTTTTCGGTGCATGGTTCCTTCGCTCATCAGTCGTGCGGTTCGGTTCCGGGGCGCCATGTGCGAAAGGAGCCCCCTGTGGTTCCGCCCAGCCACGGTACGCGGTGGCGAAGTACCCCGTGAGGAAACCGGAGCCCGGCCGCGGTGACCCGCGCCACGCTCACTCGGTGAACTGATCGGCCAGCCTTCCGGCCAGAACCCTTGCCCTGTCCTGCAGTTCCTTGCTGTCCGGCGTCTCCTTCACGGAGGCCGGCTGGGCGGTGTACCTGACCGTCACCAGCACATTCGACGTGCGGAACGCCACAGTCACCACGCGCTGCCGCGTCGCCGAATCCGCCGCGCCGAGCTCGTCGTCCAGATACGCCTCGTCCGCCAGATCGTCGAGCACCCGCGGCTCCAGACCCTCCGGCGGAGCGGACGAAGCCGACTGGGTCGGCTTGCCCTGCTCGGGGTCCCCGCCCGTGCTGTCGTCCGGGCTCTGCGTGGCGGTCGGGTCCTCGGACTCCCCGGAGCCGCTGGACTCTTCGGACTCCTCGTCCTCCGCCGGCTCCGGCAGATCGGCCGCGATCTGCATGTCCAGGAACAGATCGGCCGCGAGCTCGTCATCACTCACCGCGTCGTCGTACGAGACCGCGCGCTCGAAGTCGATCTGCAGCCGATGCGTCGCGTCCGAGGACTGCGCCGACCAGCGGCAGCCCGCCCTGCGGTCCGTGTCGAACGTTATGGTCGCCGCGCCCGCGTACGCCTTCTTCCGCTGCTCGTCGGAGAGTTCCCCGATCCCGGGCAGCATCGTGTCCAGCGTGCCCTGGTCCACCGCCGCGCAGGGCTCGAGCAGCGTGTCGTACTTACCGGGCTCGGCCGTCTTCGTCGGCGCGGTCGCGAAGCCGCCCGGCTTGTCGTCGGCGCTCCCCGCGCCGTCACCCGAACCGGAGGTGCAACCCGTCAGCAGCACCGCGGCGAGCAGGGGTGCGCCCGCCAGATACCTCTTGTGCCGCACGGTGCGGGCCCTCCTTCGGATGCGGGTTCGTGGTCTGAGCCGTCCCCGTACGACGAAAAGCATTGGCGCCGCACAAAGGCCGGTGAACACAATGTGTATCGCACGCGCCGCTGTGATGGCCGATCAACCGTCCCTTTTGTTGACCTTGGCACCAGTATTTGCGCTTTCAGACTTTTCTTTTGTTATACGGGGGTTGGGCAACCATGAGTTATGTAGAGGTACCGGGAGCGAAGGTCCCCATCCGCATGTGGACGGACCCGGCCACGGTCGAGGCGGGCGCGATGCAGCAGCTGCGGAACGTCGCCACGCTCCCGTGGATCAAGGGCCTCGCCGTCATGCCCGACGTCCATTACGGCAAGGGCGCGACGGTCGGCTCGGTCATCGCCATGCACGGTGCGGTCTGCCCGGCGGCGGTCGGCGTCGACATCGGCTGCGGTATGTCCGCGGTCAAGACCTCGCTGACGGCCAACGATCTGCCGGGTGACCTCTCGCGGCTGCGCTCGAAGATCGAGCAGGCGATTCCGGTGGGGCGCGGGATGCATGACTCCGTGGTGGATCCGGGCCGTATGCACGGCTTCCCGACCGCCGGCTGGGACGACTTCTGGTCGCGGTTCGACGGGGTCGCGGACGCGGTCAAGTTCCGTCAGGAGCGGGCCACAAAGCAGATGGGAACGCTCGGCGGAGGGAATCATTTCATCGAGTTCTGTCTCGACGAGACGGGTTCGGTCTGGCTGATGCTGCACTCCGGTTCGCGGAACATCGGCAAGGAGCTCGCCGAGTACCACATCGGCGAGGCCCAGAAGCTGCCGCACAACCAGGGTCTGGTCGACCGCGACCTCGCGGTGTTCATCGCGGACACCCCGCAGATGCAGGCGTACCGGAACGATCTTTTCTGGGCGCAGGAGTACGCCAAGTACAACCGCGCGATCATGATGGGTCTGTTCCAGGACGTTGTCCGCAAGGAGTTCAAGAAGGCCAAGGTGACCTTCGAACCGGTCATCTCCTGCCACCACAACTATGTGGCGGAGGAGCGGTACGAGGGCATGGACCTCCTTGTCACCCGTAAGGGAGCGATCCGTGCGGGCTCCGGCGACTACGGGATCATCCCGGGTTCGATGGGCACCGGCTCGTACATCGTGAAGGGCCTCGGCAACGCGAAGTCCTTCAACTCCGCCTCGCACGGCGCCGGCCGCAAGATGAGCCGGACCGCGGCGAAGCGGCGCTTCTCGACGCGGGACCTCGAGGAGCAGACGCGGGGCGTGGAGTGCCGTAAGGACTCCGGCGTCGTGGACGAGATCCCCGGCGCGTACAAGCCGATCGAGAAGGTCATCGACCAGCAGCGGGACCTGGTGCAGGTCGTGGCGAAGCTCAAGCAGGTGGTGTGCGTGAAGGGTTGAGCCGCGCCTGGCGGGGCCGACGGGCGTCGAGGCGGGGGGTCTCGGCGGTGGCCGGGGAGTCGTGTGGGAGCGGCTCCCCGGCCTTCGCGCGTTCCGGTGCGCGGGCGTTGGCCGCCGCGGCGCACCGGTGTGGCTCACAGCTCGCGGTGGACCTTCGTGTTCGAGGCCTGGGCGCGGGGGCGGACCACGAGGAGGTCGATGTTGACGTGGCTGGGGCGGGTGACCGTCCAGGCGACGGTGTCGGCCACGTCCTCGGCCGTGAGGGGCTCGGCGACGCCCTCGTAGACCTTGGCGGCCTTCTCCTCGTCGCCGCCGAAGCGGGTCGTGGCGAACTCCTCCGTCTTGACCATGCCGGGGGCGATCTCGATCACGCGGACCGGCTTGCCGACCAGTTCGAGGCGGAGCGTCTCGGCGAGGACGCGGGCGCCGTTCTTCGCGGCCACATAGCCCGCGCCGCCTTCGTACGTGGCGTGGCCGGCCGTCGAGGAGAGGACGACGACCGTTCCGTCGCCGCTGTCGACGAGGGCGGGGAGCAGAGCCTGGGTCATGTGGAGGGTGCCGATCACGTTGACCTCGTACATCCGGCGCCACTCGTCGGGGTCACCGGTGGCGACCGGGTCCGCGCCGAGTGCGCCGCCTGCGTTGTTGACCAGCACGTCCACGCGGTCGAGCGTGCTCGCGAAGGCGTCGACGGCCGCGCGGTCGGTGACGTCGAGCGGGTGGGCGGCGGCGGAGTGGCCGGCCTCGGTGAGCTCGGCGGCCAGCGCCTCGATGCGGTCCTTGCGGCGGGCGGTGAGCACCACGTGGTGGCCCGCCTCGGCCAGCTTGCGGGCGGTCGCGGCGCCGATGCCGCTGCTCGCGCCGGTGACGACTGCGGTACGGCGGGCTGCGGCGGTCATGGGCTGCTCCTCGGTGCGGCGGTGCCGGGCGGTTTCGGCCAGGCTAACCGGATCGTGCGGGTCGGCGGTCAACCGTCCGGCGCTCGGTCATCCGTACGCGCCGAACTCCACCGAGGCCGCGGTCAATTGCGAAGTCTAGGTATGTTTCGCGCGTATCGGACAGGTGCCTTCGTGGGAACTGCGGGAACTGTGGGAGCTGGAATGCGAGTGAAGCGCGCGGGACTGGTCGCGGCGTCGGTGGCCGCCGCCGCTCTGGTTACGGGGGGGCCGGCCGAGGCGGGGGGGCCCGGGGGGGGTGGGGGGGGCCACCGGCATGCGGGGCTGGGGGGGGGACGCCTCGGTATCTGGCTGACCCCGCAGAACCACGGCCCGGTCGATGTGTCCGAGGCCACGGTCCGGCTGCGCTACTCGGCGCCGCTGGCGAGCGAGCAGAAGCTGCCCGAGCGGTGCCTGCGGGCCGGGCAGCGGGTGGTGCTCTGCTCGACGGGTGAGATCAAGGCCGGGAGCTGGAGCGAGGAGATCGGGCTCGACATGAAGCTCAAGGGCTCGCCGTCGGAGGCCACGGTGCAGATCGACACCCTGTGGAACGGCGGGGCGACTGACCGCAACGTCAACAACAACCGGCACAAGGTGCTGACCCTGGACACCGGGGACTCGTACTTCTTCTGAGACCCGGGTTTCTCCTGGGTCTCCCGTGGTGACCGGCCCGCGGCCTTCGGCTGCCGCGGGCCGGTGTCGGACCCCCCGGGCACTCTCGAAGGGTGGTCGTCGGGCGTGCGTATGCCCATGTGGACGGGGAGGACCCCCGGGGGTAT
>NZ_JAEIMH010000173.1:0-5192 GCF_016464295.1 Streptomyces sp. N35
GCTCGCCGCCGGGCCCGCCCGCCCCCCCGCCCTGATGGTGGGGGCGGCCGCGCTCGCCGGGGCCGGCCAGGGGGCGTGCCGTCCCGCCTTCCAGGCCCTGACCGCGGAGATCGTCGACCCGGCCCGCCGCCGGCCCGCCAACGCGGCGATGGCCTTCTCCGTCCGCGGCGGCGCCCTGCTCGGCCCGTCGCTCGCCGCGCTCCTGGCCGCCTTCTTCGACACCGCCGCGCTGCTGCTGGGCATCGGCGTCCTCTGGCTGATGGCGGCGCTGGCGCCGGGGCGCGGGGCGGTGGCTCCGTCCGGTGATACGCCCCGACGGGGCTCATTTCGCGCCGAGTTCATGGAGGGCGTACATGAGGCGCGCCGGCATCCGTGGTTCGTCGCCGGCCTGGCCGCGCTCACCGCGGTCATAGCCACCGGCTACTCGGCCACCGGCGTCGCGCTGCCCCTGGTCAGCCGCGACCGCTACGACACGGAGCTCGTCCTCGCCGCGGCCACCACGGCATACACGCTCGGGGCCTTGGGTGGCGCGGTGCTGATCGCCCGCCGGCGCCCCCGCTCCCCGGGATGGGCGGCCCTCGCGGGCCTCGCGGCCTACGGCTTCGCCCCGCTGTCCCTGATGCTGCCGGTCCACCCGGCGGTGATCGTCGGGGCGTACGCCATCGCGGGCATCGGCATCGAACTGTTCAACGTCCCGTGGTTCACGGCCACTCAGCGCGAGGTGGCCCCGGACAAACTGGCCCGGGTCTCTTCCCTCGACTTCCTCCTGTCGTACGGCCTGGCCCCCGCGGGCCTGGCGCTGATCGCGCCGGCGATCGGGGCGTTCGGGGTGGGGCCGGTGCTCGCGGTGTGCGCGGGTGCCTGCTTCCTGGCGCCGGCTGTGGCGGCGGTGGTGCCTACGGCGCGGTACTTTTCGCGGGCGGAGAGCACGTAGCCCGTACGCGTCGGGCCACTGTGTCGGTGTCGGGCGCACTGCCCGGCAGCGTTTCCGGCCTGTAGTGATCCACCGAGCTGTGCGGCAGCGGTCGGTGGGCCCGCGGAAAATCGGGAGCGCCGGTCGCGGTCGCGCCGCACCATGGCTGCCGTGGAACCTCTTCTGTGCGGCCTGGCGGCCAACCCCGCCCTGCCGGCCGAGCTGCTCGACCGTCTGATCGCGCGAGCCGGTCCGGACGTGGCGGCAGAGCTTGCCTGCCGTTCGGATCTGAGTCGCGCGCAGGTACTGGTGTTGAGGGACCAGGTCCCGGAGTGCGCCGCGCACCTCGTACGGCACGGTCGGCTCACGGCAGCCGACATCATCCGGTGGACCGGCCGGACGCCGCGCTCGCGCTGCTCGAGGAAGGCGGGGGCGGGCCGGATTTCGCGCGAGTCCTGGCGCGGAGCCCGCTGGCCGAACACCGCGAGAGGCTCGCCGCGTGCCCAGGGCTGCCCGCCGACGTCGTGGATGTCCTGGCGTCGGACACGGACGAACAGGTGGTCGCCGAGCTTGCGTTGTGGGCCACCGCCGAGGTGTCGGCGGGCCTGGCGGCGCATCCCCATGCGATGGTCCGTCGTGCCGTCGCGATCAACGAGGCGACGAGTCCCACGATTCTTGCGGCGTTGCTGACAGGGGAGGGGTTTCCTCCCCTGGAGGAGTGCCGGCGGTGCGCCGAGGTCCACTGCGGCGCGGACGCCGTGCGAGACGCGGCCATGGTCAACCCGTCCACACGCGTCTCGGATGTTGTGCCGCACGTCAATCACGAGGCTGTTCGGCCCAGTTGGGGCGTGGCGGCACGCCCCGATCTGCCCCCGGAAACGTATGAACTACTGGGAGGTCACCCCATTCCCGGGGTCCGCGGCACTGTGGCCATCCCAACTGCGTTCGCTGACCCATCGGCACGGCACCCGGGTCTACGCCAAGGTGGCGGAGAACCGGGCGGCGCCCTCGTCCTTGCTCGAGGAGATGGCGGCCATGGCCTCGCCTGTTCGCAAAGCCCTTCGCGCGATCGCCCGCCATCCGAACGCCACGGACGTGGCGCTGCGCAGCTGCCTCACGGACGTACGGGCCCGTGTGCCCGCCGCCGGCCATCCGGCGCTGGAGCCGTCCGTTCTGGTCGACCTGCTCGACCACCCCGACTGGCAGGTCGTCGAGGCCGCGGCCGCGAATCCCGCGCTGCCGCCGACGCGTATGCGGGAAGCGGTGGGGGCGGCTCAACTGCCATGAGTTCGCTGCATGTTCTCCCGCAGATGGATGTCGAGATACCGCGCGAGGGCGAGTGGGTCCTGCGGACTGTCGACCTGGAAGGTCACCCGGCGCAGGAGCTGGACGGACCCGAGCGTGATGTCCGCGCGGGCCAGCACGTACAGCAGTGTCAGGAAAGCTGCGCGAGCGTTGCCGTCAGGGAACGGGTGGAAATAGCAGACGTCGAGGTAGGCGCGGGCCGCCCGGGCGGTCAAGGGGAGTCCGGGGTCGAAGGCGTCGGAGAGACAGGCCTCGAAGCGGATGCGGGTGCCCGGCGCCAGGCCGTAGCGTTCACGGCCCCGTTTCGCATAGGCGGAGGCGGTGCGGAAGCTCGGGGGCGAGGGTGTGCCGAGGACGTGCTGCTGCCAGCTGCTCAGCAGGTCAAGGGTGAGGGGTTTGCCCAACACCGCGTCCGTGCGCAGCTGCTCGAGCGCTGCCAGCATTCCTTCCGCCCGGGCGGGAGATATCGCGGCGTCGAAGGTGCTGATGTCATCGACCGCACCGTCCCGGAGCGGGCGCTCCTGGGCGCAGGCCTCGGCCTGCGGGCAGTCGTGCCACGGAGCCGTATCGCGTACCTCCAGCCATTGCGGGATCCGGTCCGGTTCGCGCCGCGGTGACTCGGTGCCCGGCATGTTCGGCACCGATCCGGCCAGCCGCTCCGCCACCTCACCGATCGCCTCGGGCTCCGGCTCCGTCCAGCTGTGAAACCGACCGCCGACGGCCTCGTTCACCAGTTCCTCCGCTACGGCGGGCGCCACACCCCACCGGCTGAGGAACCAGGTGAGCACCTGGCGGCAGTGCCGATGCCAGCCGCTTCCGCACCCGGTGCGGTCGGCGACCCTGGTGATCAGCCGGCGCGCACCGATCTCCCACGGCAGTGGCTCGTGCGTCACCGTGACCTGGTCCAATGGGTGCGCCTCGAAGCAGGCCGCGAGATCTTCGAGCCAGGCTCGCCACTCGCTCAGGGAGTCGACCACTTTGGCGAGGGTTTCCCCGGGTGTGGTCATCGAGTCGTGCGGGCAGCACCAGTGGCCGACCGGGCCCCCGTCGAAATCCCCCTCATCACGGGCCCAGCGCCAGCCCGAGGCCCAGACGCCGTACTCCTCGATCAGGGCGTACGACATCGCGTCCGCCCAGCGGCCGGCCACATCGTGCGCCCAGGTGTCCCATCCCGGATCGCCGAACGATACGTCCGGCCGGCCCGGAACTCGGAGAGCGGGCCCGAGCGAGCGGACCACCTCACCGACCGTCCGCCCGTCGAAGGGGTGGCGTGCGGGATCCACTTCGTCCCAGGTCAGCGTGGAAGGGCTCAGGTCGTGCAGCACCCGGTCAGCCTGCTACAGGGCGCTGTCGCGATCAAACTGCTTTGCATAAGAGTACGGGGGCACGTATAGTCATGCCATCGAGAGGGAGGCAGGCAACCATGGTGGTACGTGCCGCAGTGGCAGGAGCGAGTGGATACGCGGGCGGGGAGCTGCTGCGTCTGCTGCTGGCGCACCCCGGTGTCGAGGTCGGTGCCCTGACCGGGAACTCAAACGCCGGTCAGCGCCTCGGTGCGCTGCAGCCGCATCTGCTGCCGCTCGCCGACCGTGTGCTCGAGCCGACCACCGCCGAGGTGCTCGGCGGGCATGACGTCGTCTTTCTCGCGCTGCCGCACGGGCAGTCCGCCGCTGTCGCCGAGCAGGTGGGCGATGCCGCCCTCGTCGTCGACATGGGGGCCGACTTCCGGCTGAAGGACGCGGGGGAGTGGGAGAGGTTCTACGGCTCGCCGCACGCCGGGACCTGGCCCTACGGGCTGCCCGAGCTGCCCGGGGCGCGGGATGCGCTGAAGGCCGCCAGGCGCATCGCCGTGCCCGGCTGCTACCCGACCGCCGTCTCGCTCGCCCTCGTCCCCGCGTACGTGAACGGTCTCGCCGAGCCCGACGCGGTGATCGTCGCCGCGACGGGCACCTCCGGCGCCGGCAAGGCGCTCAAGCCGCATCTGCTGGGTTCCGAGGTGATGGGGTCCATGTCGCCGTACGGCGTGGGCGGCGGGCACCGGCATACGCCCGAGATGATCCAGAACCTCAGCGCGGCGGCCGGCGAGAAGGTCACCGTGTCCTTCACGCCGACCCTCGCCCCGATGGCCCGCGGCATCCTCGCCACCTGCAACGTGAAGGCGAAGCCGGGTGTCAGTGCCGAGTCCGTACGGGCCGCGTACGAAAAGGCGTATGCGGACGAGCCGTTCGTGCACGTGCTGCCCGAGGGGCAGTGGCCCGCCACCGCCTCCGTGTACGGGTCCAACGCCGTGCAGATCCAGGTCGCGTACGACGAGAGTGCCCAGCGCATCATCGTGATCAGCGCGATCGACAACCTCACCAAGGGCACCGCGGGCGGTGCCGTTCAGTCCATGAACATTGCCCTGGGGATTGATGAGTCCACCGGGCTTTCTACGATCGGAGTCGCGCCGTGAGTGTGACGGCAGCCAAGGGATTCCAGGCCGCGGGCATCGCCGCCGGAATCAAGGAGAACGGGAACCCCGACCTCGCGCTCGTCGTCAACCGCGGCCCCCGCCAGGCCGCCGCCGGCGTCTTCACCTCCAACCGCGTCAAGGCAGCCCCGGTCCTGTGGTCCGAGCAGGTGCTCAAGGGCGGCGTGGTGTCCGCGGTCGTCCTCAACTCCGGTGGCGCCAACGCCTGTACGGGTCCGAAGGGCTTCCAGGACACGCACGCCACCGCCGAGAAGGTGGCGGAGGTCCTCGAAGGACACAACGCCGGCGAGGTCGCTGTCTGTTCGACGGGGCTGATCGGCGTGACCCTGCCGATGGACAAGCTGCTTCCGGGCGTCGAGCGGGTCGCGGCCGAACTGTCCGAGCACGGCGGCGAGAAGGCCGCCATCGCCATCAAGACCACCGACTCGGTGCACAAGACCGCGGTCGTCGGCAAGGACGGCTGGACCGTCGGCGGGATGGCGAAGGGCGCCGGAATGCTCGCGC